>CAZDOX010000018.1:0-12017 GCA_964507155.1 uncultured Lachnospiraceae bacterium | reverse complement strand
TTTCGCGTCACCGACGCGAATTTCCTGACGGAAAATGCCACAAAACTTCAAAACCGTTAGAAAGGAATGGTCATAAGTCTGAAAAACAGATCGTTTTTAGGACCGAAGTTTTGTGACTTTCGCGTCACCGACGCGAATTTCCTAACGGAAAATGCCACAAAACTTCAAAACCGTTAGAAAGGAAAGTTCATAACCAAGAAAAAATCGGTGATTCTCAACACAACCGGAGCAACAAATCATTCCTTGCCCGAAACGTGTCCGCATCGATCGGCACTTTCTCATCCAACAAAGCGCGAATGGTCATATCGTAAGAAGCAAGCAGAACCGAGTGAAGGTGCCGGATGCGCGCCGCCATAGGCATTGCCGCGGGATCTGCCCCCCAGAACATGTCGCGCAACGTAACGCAATCCGCAAATGTCCGCGTATCGTCGATATAGTCTGCCAGATAGATCAACTGCTCGCTTTGCGTCATCCCCGCGTGTCCGGTGGTATGCCAGCGAACGGCGCCGATCACGATAGGGTCGGCATAATCCGGATATTGCCGTTCAATCAGAGCAGCTGCCGTCTTAGCATGAAATATTTTCGGAGAGCGACAATCCGTCTCCTCTACTATTATACCAAATTGTCGGCACAATTGCAATTGTTTTTCCAAAGTTTCTTCTTTTGTGATGTCATGCAGCAGCGCAGCGGCACGAAGCAGAGGGATTTGATCGGGACAATACAGCGTCCCCAATCGAATCGCCATTTGTTCCACGCCAAGCGTGTGCGCATATCGCTTGGGCGACATCTTTGCGGCAAGCGACGCTGCCAAGCGCGTCAGCATGTCGTCTGTGATCGGGCGATGTGCGTGTTCCTCCATCATTTTGGATATTCCATCTCCTTTTTATACATACAATTTAACGGGACGGAACAACGATTTTTGGCTTTTTTTCATTTTTTCTGTACAAAACGATTTTACTGCCAATCACCGTAACCACTTCCGCTCCGCACGCAAGAGCCAGTTCCTCTGCCATATCGCGCGGTGTTTCTCCGACGGTTTCCAGCACGCGCATTTTAATCAACTCTCGGGCGGTCAGCGCGTCATCCACCGTTTTGATCAACGTTTGAGTCAGACCGCCTTTTCCGATTTGCATAATGGTATCCGCGTTGGTTGCCAAAGAGCGGAGATATGCGCGCTGTTTTGTTGTCAATTCCATTTGATATTTCCTTTTCAGAATTTATTTTAGACTTTAAACTTTTATTTTTCTACTTGCAAACGTCGCTCATACAACGCTTTTGCAAAGGCGCGGAGCGCTTGACCGCGATGGGAAATTTGATTTTTTTCCGACGCGTCCAGTTGCGCCAGCGTGCGCTGAAACAAAGGGTAAAAGAAAATCGGATCATAGCCGAACCCGTTATTGCCGCGCGGTTCTTCCAAAAGCAGACCATCTACTCTTCCCTGCGTCACAATCGGCTGCTGCCCGTCGGGGAAAAGGCAAGCAATGGCGCAGCGAAACGACGCGCGTCGATCTTGTTTTCCTTTCATATGTTGCAGCAAGCAAGCCATATTGGCTTCATCGTCTCCGTGCGTGCCGGCATATCGCGCCGAATACACCCCCGGCGCGCCGTGCAACGCTTCCACGCAAAGACCGGAATCGTCACCGACTCCAATATACCCCGCCGCAGCAAGTGCACGCGCCTTGATCAACGCATTTTCTTCAAACGTTGTGCCGTCTTCGACAATTTCCTCCGCAAATCCCACATCTGCCATGGAAACCACGTCAACATCGGGCAACAATTCGGAAAGAATCGTCTGCAATTCCGCTACTTTTTTTTGATTTCCGGATGCCAGAACCAAGGTCATGGATCTCCCCCCTTACCGATCAAACAGTGCGCGAACAAACTCTTGGGCGTCAAACGGTTCCATGTCGTCAATTTTTTCACCGACGCCGATAAATTTCACCGGGATATTCAATTCGCGCCGAATGGAAATGATCATACCGCCTTTTGCCGTTCCGTCCAACTTTGTCAAAATCAAGCCGGTCAAATCGGCTGCATGGCGGAACTCTTTTGCTTGCTGTACGGCATTTTGACCGGTTGTCGCGTCCAAAACCAAAAAGTTTTCGCGGCACGCACCGGGGATTTCACGATCGATGACACGATTGATTTTTGCCAATTCGTTCATCAAATTGACCTTGTTGTGCAATCGTCCGGCAGTATCGACAAGCAAAACGTCCGCGTTTTTATTTTTTGCGTAATTGATCGCGTCATACACCACCGCCGCGGGATCGGAACCCTCGTTTTGTCTCACCATGTCCACACCGGCACGATCGCACCAAACTTGCAGCTGATCAATCGCCGCCGCGCGAAACGTATCCGCTGCCGCCACGACCACTTTCTTCCCTTTTCGTTTTAAGCTGTTGGCGATTTTACCGATAGATGTCGTTTTGCCCGCGCCGTTCACGCCGATCACCAAAATCACCGAAAGTCCGTCGGAAAGTGTCAACGGCGCGCTCTCGCCGATCATTTCCGTCAAAATCTCTTGCAAGGAAGTGACAATCTGCTCCTTTTCCTTGAGTCTGCCGTCTTTAATTCTTCCGCGCAATTCGTCCAATATTTCTTCCGTTGCGCCAACGCCGACGTCCGCGCAGATGAGCAATTCTTCCAATTCATCCAGCAAATCTTCATCCACTTTGGTGAAGCCTTTGAGCAGCTGGTCCAATCCGCCGAACAACGCCTTTTTTGTTTTTAGCAATCCGGCTTTCAGTTTATCCAAAAATGCCATTCCAGTCGTCTCCTTTTTCTTTGGTAATACTTTCCACATCCAGCGCCAGCACTTTGGAAATTCCGTGCTCCGGCATGGTAACGCCGTACAAGCGCGTTGCCGCAGCCATCGTACCGCGTCGGTGCGTGATCATAATAAATTGCGTACCGTCCGCATAGCGTTTGATGTATTGTGCCAAGCGTTCTACGTTTACCTCATCCAACGCCGCCTCGATTTCGTCCAAAATGCAGAACGGCGTGGGATTGACTTGTAAAATCGCAAAAAACAGCGCAACGCCGATGAACGATTGTTCTCCGCCGGACAACTGCATCAAGCTTTTGATGATTTTGCCGGGAGGTGCCGCTTTGATTTCAATGCCGCTCTCCAAAACATTTTCCGGATCGGTCAGGGACAACTCGGCGCAACCGCCGCCGAACAATTCGGAAAACACGCGGCCGAAATTTTCGTTGATTTGGTTAAACGATTCGACAAAAGCCGTTTTCATATCGCTCTCCAGCGACGTAATAATCTCGCCAAGCTCTTTTCGACTTTGTTCCAAATCCTCAATTTGCAATTTCATGGTATCGTAGCGGCCTTTTAATTCCGCATACTTTTCCACCGCGTCCAAATCCACGTGACCGATGCTGCGTAATTTGTTGCGGCAATCGGTTTGCAAACCGAGCATGGTCATACGATTTTCCTGCGTCACCGGCGGATATCCCAGTGCCATCGCGTCCGCTCTGGTCAGTTCGTACTCTTCCCACAGTTTTCCGGACAATTTATCTTGATCGGCACGCAGCTGCGACAAACGATTTTCGTTTCGAACGTGGACGCGGGAAATTTGCTCTTTCTCGTCCATTTTTTCTCGCATCTTCCGTCCCAGTTCATTCAGTTTCTTTTCAAACGCCAAACCGTCGCTTTCCATCAGCGCGCGTTTTGCGCTTAAATCATCCAGTTTGGCGACGCCCGCTGCGTACGCTTTTCTGTTTTCTTCCAGCTGCGCCGTCAGCGTTTCGATCTGAAGCAGATAGTCCTCGCAACGCAGTTGCATGGTTTGCCATCCGGATTCCAATTCCGCCACGCGCTCTTCGCCGGATTTTGCCAGCATATCGGCGGTTTCCATATCTTTTTGCACGGAACTTTGCCGCAACAGCAAATCGGTCAGTTGCCCGGATATCTCTTCCTGACGATCTTCCAGCGTTACCGCTTGTTCATGCATATCCTCGCGCGCTGCGGCAATTTCGTTGATCTGCGTCTGTAATGAGCGCTCCTCGGCATGCAATTTTTCCGTTTCTTCTTCGTATCTTGCCCGCATTTGATGAATTTGCTCATATTCTGCGCGTAATTTTTCCGTCAACGTATTGTTGGCGTCACGCTTGGCAACCAACTGCTCCATCGCGCCGGCTTCACTGTTTCTTAGCACCGTAATCAGATTTTTCTTCTCATCCAGCGAAGAAAGTTCTTCCTCGGTATCGTGCAACGCCTCGTTTGCGCGCCGGAGCTGATCATCTATGTCTTCGATAGTTCGATTCAGTTCTTCCGATTCGCGCTGTAATTTTTTTATCTCTCCCGCACGGGTCAGCATGCCGCCCCCTTGGCGCACGCTACCGCCGGTAAACGAACCGTTTGCGTTGATTTGTTGTCCGTCCAACGTCACGATTCTGGTATGATAACCGGCTTGTTTGCTGTAGCGCGTCGCATGCTCCAGCGTGTCGAATACCAACGTTTTACCCAACAAAACCGCAAGCACGGGCGCAAATTTGCCATCGCTTTGAACCAATCGGTGCGCCAATCCGACAAAGCCGTCCGCCTTGTTGGCATGTGTTGTATCTTGCACGGTACCGTTGGCTCGCATGGACGTCAGTGGCAAGAACGTCGCTCGTCCCGCCTCACTGCGCTTAAGGGCATATATGGCAGCGTTGGCGGTCGCTTCATTTTCAACCACAATATGCTGCAGTGCCGCCCCCAGGGCTGTCTCAATCGCGACAATATAGGAATCCGGAACCGTAATCAGTTGAGATAGCGGACCGTAAATGGTTCCGCACGGCGCGCCGGACGGCTCGGTGATTCGCCCCTCGGCATAGCGCTTCATGACAAAGCGCACACTGCCCGCATATCCCTCCAGTTGCTCCTCCATGACACGAAAGTTATGGATTCTTTGTTCCACCGTATCCCGCCGCAAGGCTGCCGCGTTGCGGGTTTGCTGCAATTGCTCCCGCTGTTGCGTCTGATCGGCTTTTTGCCGGTTCATTTGTTCCGTTTTTTGTTGCAGCGACTTTATGGTCGCGTCATACTCCGCAAGGCTCTGCTCTTTTTTAGCGCATTGACGCAAGAGTTCTTCCCCTTGCGCCACATAGCGATCCAATTCCGATCGCATACTGTCGTTTTTTCCGTCGTCGGTTTGTCTGGCATTTTCAATCACGGACAACCGCACGCGCAAATCGGTTTGTTGCGCTTCTCTCTCTCGCAAGTCGGCGCCGGCTATAGCCATGCGATCTTCCAAATGCCGAAGCGTTGCCTCATTTTGAGCACTTTCGGATTCCAGAGCTTTTCGCTCTTGCAGCAACGTCTGCACTTGAACGGACAGCTGTTCGATATTTTTCCTATGTTGTTGAGCGTCGGCACGCTCCCGTTCCAAAGAAAGTTGTGTGCTTTTGGCATTTTCTTTGGTGGTCTCCAACAATTCCCGCGTATGCTCCGTCGTTGTTTGATTGACCCGATACTCGCTGTCCAAGACGTGATTGGCGTTGGTCAGCGTGCGAATTTCACTCAATAGGTCCTCGCTTTGCATTTTGTTGCTTTGAGATTGTTCAAACAAACGCGTATTTTGTTCTTCCATGGAAGCAACCGATTCTTGCGCCGTCTGCAGTTCAAACGCCGAGCGTCCCAACTCTTCCTCCGCGCGATCCAACTCACGGCGTAATTTTTCCGTATCGTACAACCACAGACTAACGTCTGCGCGCTTTTTGTTGTCCAAGAGTTCAATGGCTTTTTTTGCCTTTGCCGCTTCTTTTTCCAGCGGACCTACCTGCGATTCGATTTCACCGAAAATATCGCGCAGCCGCACCATATTTTCTTCCGTATGTTCCAGTTTTCGCTCCGCGTCGGTCTTTTTATGTCGGTATTTGGCGATTCCGGACGCGTCCTCAAAAATCGAGCGACGTTCTTCGCTTTTTCTGGAAACCATCTCCGCAATGCGCCCTTGACCGATGATCGAATACCCGTCACGACCGATTCCGGTATTCATAAACAGCTCGTAAATATCTTTCAAACGCACGGAACGGCGGTTAATGAAATACTCGCTCTCACCGGCACGATAATAGCGGCGCGTGACGGTCACCTCGTCGTACGGACAATCCAGGCGACCTTTCGGGTCACGATTGTCGAACGTCACGGAAACCTCGGCGTAACTCATCGGTTTTCGACTGTCGGCTCCGCCGAAAATCACGTCCTCCATTTTGGACCCGCGCAAGCTTTTGGATGAAATTTCTCCCAATACCCACCGCATGGCGTCCGAAATGTTGGATTTACCGCTTCCGTTCGGTCCGACAATAACGGTAACGCCCGTGGAGGGAGGGGGTGTGCCGGCACGATCGGTTGTGCCTTTCGTGTCTTTCGCATCATCCGCGTCAAAGATCAACTTGGTTTTATCGGGAAAGGACTTAAAGCCCTGCATTTCCAATGATTTTAGATACAAGATAAACCTCCTCTTGATTGTCGCTCGGCAAGGAAGCAAAATCTTCCCCGTCCAGCAGCACTTGTTTTTTAGTCAGTGCCGCATGTTCACGTACGCGCACTTGCTTCAGATCGTAGCGCCCGCATAGTCGATGGATGTTGTTTCGCTTTTGCCCGACCGCTTGTGATATTTTACCGGGTGCGACCCAAAAGAGCGCCGTCCCTCCCTGCTTGTTTTTGTCCGTGCGCGACAGCAAATCCGCCATGCGACGATAATACTGTTCCGCTAAGACCCGCTCGCCGAGCGCCGGGTGATGAGCCCCGCCAACCACCTGATCCGAGCGCAACTCCTCGTTTTCGCATAGTCCAATACGCAGGCACCGCACCCCGGCACGATCAAAAATATCCAACACATCCGCAGCGCGCGCCACGGCTTGCTCGCAGGTCAGCGGCGTATAGGCACCGGATTTCATTTGCGCACAGAGGGCGGTATCTCGCAACACCACGGTAGGATAAATCCGCGCTTCCGTCGCCCCAAGGGCGCAGATTTGCTCGGCAGTTTCCCGCTCAATCGACGCGCTGCTCTGCGGCAATCCCAACATCATTTGACCGCCCAGCGTGTATCCGCGTGCGACGATTCGCCGGCAAGCGTCGCGCGCTTCGGCAGCGGTGTGACCTCGTTGAACGGCAGAAAGCACACGGTCGTCTAAACTCTGCAACCCCAGTTCAATCGCGCTGATTCGGTAGGGACGCAGCGAATCCAGCAATTCGTCCGAAACCTTGTCCGGTCTCGTGGAAAATCGGATTCCGTCCACAAGACCCGCATCCACATATTCTTGCGCCAAATCCAGCAGCGCGTACATCAAACGCATAGGAATCGCGGTAAACGATCCCCCGAAGTAGGCAATTTGCTTGACGATTGAGTCATGCGAATCCATGGTGGACAAGTTTTGTTCTATGATATCGCGGACCGTGCGCAAATCAAACGCGGACGTGCCGGAAATGGTAGTTTGATTGCAAAAAGCGCATCGATGGGGACACCCCATATGCGGAATGAATACAGGGATATTCCGATAGACCATGGGAGAGCTCACTCTTTTTCCATTCCGAAAAGCACCAAAGCGTCCAGTGCCGCTTTTTGCTCTGCCGCGCGTTTGGAATTTCCGTTTCCTCGTCCGATGACGTTTCCGTTCAAAAGAGCGTGAACTTCAAAGACTTTTTTGTGATCCGGTCCGCTCTCTCCGACAGTCCGATACTCTAAGAAATCCCCCTCGTTTTGCTGGATAAACTGTTGCAATCGGGTTTTATAATCACCGAAAAATCCACCGGGTTTCAAGGTTCCGGCTTCATCTTTGATAAAGGGCAGCAAAAAATGCTCCACCCGTTCTTTTCCCGCGTCCAAGTACATCGCCGCCAGCAGCGCCTCAAACGCGTCAGCCACAATCGACGGATTGGTACGACCGCCGTTACGATCCTCGCCGCGCCCCAGCAACAAATAGTCGCCAAGGCCGATCGCCGCGGCATATTTGGCAAGCGCACGTTCACAAACCATGTCGGCACGCATGCGAGACAGATCTCCCTCGGGAGAATCTTGAAAATGCTCAAACAAAAATTCGCTGGTAATCATCGATAGGACGGAATCTCCCAAAAATTCCAACCGTTCGTTACACATCAAATGGTGATGCGAAGCGCCCGATTCGTTGGAATAGGTGGAGTGAGTCAATGCCAACGTCAAATACTCACGATGACTGAATTGATACCCGATGGTATGCTCCAGCTGTTCCATCGGTCGTGGATATGCTTCCATAATTTTCTCCGTTTCGCTGCGCCGAATCGATGTTCGACGCACCCGGCACGACAGCTATCGCCAAGTCTCCTTAGTCCGCCGCCGTTTGCTCGGTTTGCGACTTTATTATTTCATTTGCTTTTTTCTGTTTTTTCAGTTCCGCGTAGCGTGCCATCGCTTCCGCAATTTCTTCGATCGCACCGCTTTCCGCATAGGAAATGGCTTGTCCGATTGCATTTTTAAACGCCTTGGCGTTCGACGAACCGTGCGCTTTGATCACGGGTTTTGAAATACCGAGAATCGGCGCGCCGCCCACTTCATTCGGATCCACTTGCGTTTTCATGCGGCGAAGCGGCTTTTTGATCAACAAATACGCCAATTTTCCCGCCGTACCGGAAAGAAATACTTCCTTGATTTTTTCCATTAGGAACTTGCTGGTTCCCTCAATGCTTTTCAGCAGGATATTTCCCGTGTATCCGTCGGAAATGACGATATCGCACACGCCTTTGGCAATGGTGGTCGCCTCCACATTTCCGACAAAGCGGATTCCGTCGCACGCTTTCAGACGACGATAAGTTTCCTGCTGCAGCGTCGTTCCTTTGGTTTCTTCGCTGCCGTTGTTCAGCAGTCCGACGCGCGGGGCGGTCATTCCGTAAATTTTCTTCATATAGACGGATCCCATCTGCGCAAATTGTTCCAAATCATCCGGAGTGACTTCCAAGTTGGCACCGGTATCCAAAAGGAGCACCGGCGTTTTCAAGGACAGAATCGCGGCAATACCGGCACGATGCAAATTCTTTATTTTTTTCACTGTCAGCATGGAGCCGGTAAACAAGGCTCCCGTGTTGCCGGTACTGACAACCGCATCGCCATCTCCCGCCGCCAGCATCTGAAGTGCTTTTGCCATGGACGAATCTTTTTTCTCGCGCATGACGGCAAGCGGTGAATCTTCCATCGTCATAAAACTCGGCGTGTGAACCACTTCCGTCCCATCCAAGGAATAGTTTTCCCGGCCGGCTATATCCAAAATTCGATTTTGATCGCCCACCAGCACGTATTCCGCTCGTGTTCCGTACTCCCGCATGGCGCAAATGGCGCCTTTCACCGTTTCCTCCGGCGCATGGTCGCCACCCATCACGTCAATAATGATCTTCATTCTGTTGTATCTCCGTTTATTTCTGCCAAATAAGCGTCCAGCGCTTCCAACGAGCGCGCCGCATACTTTTCGTATTTTGCCAATTTTCCACCCTTGACGCGATACGGCAAAGACGGAATAATGCCGAAGTTTGCGTTCATCGGCACAAAGGGACCCGTTCCGCCCTCGCTGACGTAAGCCGCCATGGCACCGAGCATGGTTTCGCGAGGAAACGGCACAGTTTTCATTCCCAGCACTCGGCGCGCCGCGCTTCGGCCCGCCACCAAACCCGAGCCTGCCGATTCAACATATCCCTCCACGCCGGTCATTTGACCGGCAAAATACACATCGGGGTTGGTTGCCATTGCGTAAGTGCTCGTCAGAAAGTGTGGGGAATCCAAATAGGTGTTTCGATGCATCACGCCGTAACGCAAAAATTCCGCTTGTTCCAAACCCGGGATCATCCGAAATACACGGCGTTGCTCGGGAAAGGTCAAATGGGTCTGAAAACCGACCAGATTATACATCGTGCCCTCTCGATTTTCTTTGCGAAGCTGGACAACGGCATACGCTTCTTTTCCCACGCGCGGGTCAATCAAACCAACCGGTTTCAGCGGTCCGTACAATAACGTATCATGGCCGCGTTTTGCCATAACTTCCACCGGCATACAGCCTTCAAATACCGTCAAGTTTTCTTGGCTTTGACGGTCGAACTCTTTCAGCTGCGCTTGTTCGGCGGTAATCAGCGCTTGATAAAACGCCTCATATTGCTGCTCGTTCATGGGGCAGTTGATATAATCCGCATCTCCTTTATCATAGCGAGAAGCAAAATATGCCACATCCATGTTAATTCCCGCCGCGTCGACAATCGGAGCCGCCGCGTCAAAGAAATGTAATCCGCGGCAGCCGAGCGTGTGCTGCATATAGGACGCCATCGCGTCCGAGGTCAACGGGCCCGTTGCGATAATGTTCATCGCTCCGGGAACAATATCGCACGCTTCCCTCTCAATCACTGAAATCTTCGGGTGTTGTCTGATTTTTTCCGTCACGTAAGAGGAAAAAACGTCGCGATCCACCGCCAGTGCCGATCCGGCAGGAACCCGCGCCACGGCGGCTGCCTGCATGATCAGGGAATCGCAGCGACGCATTTCTTCTTTCAACAATCCGACGGCGTTGGTTACGCTGTCCGATCGCAAAGAATTGGAACATACCAACTCCGCCATGTTGGGGGAATGATGGGCGGGAGAATATCGATGCGGCTTCATTTCGATCAACCGAACCGTCACACCGAGCTGTGCCGCTTGCCATGCGGCCTCACAGCCGGCAAGTCCCGCGCCGTAAATATAAATCGTATCCGTATTTGTATTTGTCATCATGTTTGTTTCTTTTAATCTGATCCGTCGACTTAACGATTAATCGTTTGTTTCACTTGCATGGCTTGCTTCGTTTGCTTCATTTTCTTCGTTTTGCACCATCGGAGAGGTATAAAGACAAGCTTCGTTATGGCAAACAAGCAATCCTTTGTTTTTCTTCATAAACAGCATTTGCGAACATTGCGGGCACGTTTGATTGGTGGGCAAATCCCAGGAAGAAAAGTCGCAAGCAGGATATGCCGAGCATCCGTAAAACAGTGCTTTTTTCTTACCGACCTTAGCGACGAGAGGCGAGCCGCACTTGGGGCAATTGACGCCGATTTCCTTGTCGCGCGGCTTGGTAAATTTGCACTCCGGATAGCGCGCGCAGGCATAAAACACGCCAAAGCGTCCGGCGCGAAGAACGATGTCTCCGCCGCATTTTTCGCACTTCATATCGGGAACCACCTCGCCGACCCCCTCAATTTCGCTGTTCGAAGCGGTCACCAGCGGCTTGGTGCTGCGACATGTCGGGTAATTCGGGCAAGCGGCAAATTTGCCGAAGCGTCCTTTTTTCACAATCATGCGACTACCGCACTTGTCGCAAATCAAATCGGTTTCCTCTGCCGGAATTTTGGATGCTTCATCCTGCAGCTTGATCTCCGCTTGGGTCAACTGCTCCGAAAACGGCTGCCAAAATTCCGTCAAAACGCGGTTCAGAGTCGTTTCGCCTTTTTCAATATCGTCCAAGCGATTTTCCATATCGGCGGTAAAACCGTAATCCACAATCGACGGGAAATACTTTTCCATCAGTTCGGTGGTTACCTCACCGAGAGACGTCGGCACCAGTGCTTTGCCCTCGCGCTTCACGTACCCGCGCTCCAAAATCGTGGTGATAATGGGGGTAAACGTAGAGGGACGTCCGATTCCTTTATCTTCCATCGCCTTAATCAGCGACCCCTCGTTAAAGCGCGCGGGAGGTTCGGTAAAGTGCTGTGCAGGGGTTACTTGCTCGCAAGATAGCGTCATATTTTCTTCCAGCACCGGAATTTTCGCGTCTTTTTCCTCTCTCGGTTCTTCCGCGTTTGCCGGATTTTCCTCTTCGGTTTCCTCGTAGAGCGCCATATATCCCGGGAAAGTCACGCTGTAGCCTCCGGCATGAAACACTTGCTCTCCGCACGTCAAATCCACGCTGACCACCGCCAGCGTTGCCGCCTGCATCTGGCTGGCGACAAACCGCTCCCAAATCAGTTTATACAAGCGATACTGGTCCAACGTCAGCATTTTTTTGATTTTCAGCGGTTCCAGATCCACTCTGGCCGGTCG
>CAZDOX010000017.1:0-12051 GCA_964507155.1 uncultured Lachnospiraceae bacterium | reverse complement strand
TTCCGATCCAAGCTGCGCAGTTGGATGGCTTCCGCGATATGGTGTGCGGCGATTGTGTTGGATTCGTCCAAGTCGGCGATGGTTCGCGCCACACGCAAAATACGATCATGTCCGCGCGCCGAAAGTTCCAAGGTTTGATAGGCGTCTTTCAACAGCGCTTGCGCCTCCGCGTCCAGCTGACAATAGCGGTGAATTTCCGCCGGCGTTAACTGCGCGTTGCTGTGCGGCAAGTCGCCGTTTGCGCCATCCGCCGCCATGCGTTTCACCGCAAAGGCACGCGCGCGAACCACCCGCTCGCGAATGGTTGCCGATGTTTCCGAATCCGGATCCGGCGTTGAAATCTCCTCATAGGTCAGCGAGGGCAACTCAATTTGAATATCCATTCGATCCAGCATGGGCCCGCTGACGTTGGATAAATAGCGCGCTACGTCGCCGCGTCGGCAGGTGCACGCTCGCGTCGGATGGCCGAAATATCCGCAGCGACACGGATTCATTGCCGCGACCAGCATGAACGAACACGGGAACGTCGCCCGCCCGTTCGCTCGCGTGATGGTCACTTTCCCATCTTCCAGCGGCTGCCGTAACCCATCGGTGACCTGCTTGGGAAATTCCGGCAGTTCATCCATAAACAGCACCCCGTGGTGCGCCAGCGAGATTTCTCCCGGCATGGGATTAACGCCTCCGCCCACCAAGCTGACCGCGCTCATGGTGTGATGCGGAGCGCGAAACGGCCGATGAACCAGCAGCGACTCCCCCGGCGGAAGCAATCCCGCCACCGAATGGACCTTGGTCGTCTCCAGCGCCTCGTCAAACGTCAACGGCGGCAAGATGGAGGGCAATCGCTTGGCAAGCATGGATTTTCCCGTGCCGGGCGGACCGATCAGCAAAATGTTATGCCCGCCTGCCGCCGCAATTTCCAAGGCTCTCTTTGCCATGGCTTGCCCGCGCACCTCGGAAAAATCCGGCAACGGCTCGCGGTTCCACAGAGCGCCGAAGTCCAAAGGAAGCGCTCTTGAGATCGGCGTGCCGCCGTTGAGGTGCGTCACCAACTCCGCCATGGTGCGCACGGGGTACACGTCAATGCCGCGCACCGCCGCCGCCTCGGCGGCATTGTCGTAAGGAACAAACACGCGAGTAAGACCCGCGTCTCGCGCCGCCGCGCACATGCACAGCACACCGCGAATCGGGCGCAGCTCGCCGGAGAGCGACAATTCGCCCAAAAAACAGCAATCGGAGAGCACGGCGTCACAGCGAATTTGTCCCGTGCAGCGAAGAATCCCCACCAAAATCGCAACGTCGAACGCCGTCCCCTCTTTGCGCCGCCCGGCAGGCGCCAAATTGATCATGTAGGACAGTTCCGGAAACGGAAAGCCGCTGTTTTCGCATGCCGCGCGCACCCGCTCTTTCGCTTCTTTTACCGCCGTGTCCGGCAGGCCGACCAGTTCAAACGCAGGCAAATTTTCGCGGCTGTCCACCTCGACGGTGACGACAAATCCGTCAATCCCGTACAAACCCGCGGCGTAGATCTTGGATAACATATGCGGTCTTCGTCCTTTCTGCCGCCGTGCGGCATTACTTCTATTATTTTATCATACTCTCGCGAATATTACAAGGTTTCGGCAAGATTTTTTTCGCTCGGACTTCTTCTTTTTTTCAAAAAAGGCGAAAACGGCAAAAAAACACGGCAAATCACAAAATGTTTACAAACAAAGACGGCAAAACTCTTGACTTTTTTTAGATATTGCTGTATAATGTATCTTGTTGAATCGTCGATTCTCGGCGTGTCGTCGACAAGACGCGTCGATATGAACCCGAAGGAGGATATTTCCATCATGAAAAAATTGTTAGCCGTGATTCTTGCCGCGCTGGTGCTTGCGGGGGCAGTTGCCTGCTCGGATATCGGAGATGACCCCAACGACGGCGTTGTGGTTAACCTGGATACGCAAGAGCTGTCCTATACCGACACCGCGACCGGAGACACCTTTACGTATGAACTTCTCAACAGTACGTCGGTGAAGATTACCGACTTTTCCTCGTCGAACTTTGAGCCGCACACGGTGACCATCCCCGAAACCATTACGGTGGTGACCAAGAAAGATAACAGCAGCGCATCGGCGGAGATTGACATGACCGTGACGGTGATTGGCGAGCAGGCTTTCCATGCCGCTTCCAACGTGTCCGAAGTCAAGTTCAATCAAAGCCTTACGACTATTGAAACGTTTGCTTTTGCCAACTGCAAAACGCTGTCTTCCCTGACGTTCCCCGCGGCGCTGACCGAAATCGGCACCGGCGCATTTTACGGATGTGACGCCCTGACCACGGTGACCATGAACGACGGATTGGTGACGGTCGGCGACAGTGCGTTCAACAGCTGCACGGCGCTGGAGCAGGTCAACTTTGCTTCTTCGGTGGAAACCGTCGGCGTTGCTGCTTTTTCCGATTGCACCGCGCTCAAGGAAATTGTCATTCCCGAGGGAGTTAAAGACATCGAAAAATTTGCATTTTATCACTGCGGCGCGGTAGAGAGCGTGACCTTGCCCGCTTCCGTGGAACATATCGGCTTGTATGCGTTCAGCACGCAGCTGCGCGGCAGAGAAGTGGAGACGGAAGACGGCGAAGTGGAAACGGTCGATGTGGAATTCCACACGGTTGACGGCTCTTACGCTGCCGAATACATTAAAAATCCCCCCTCTGCCGAGGAGGAGGGCGACGACTGATCGTCGAATCTCGTTTGATTGATTTGAATAACCCCATGGGAGAAATTTCTTGTCGGAAGTTTCTCCTTGTTTTTTGATTCCATAGGGGGGTATACCGTTGAACAATCCCTCCGCCGCGGCTTCGCCGCGCCACCTCCCTTTGCACAAGGGAGGCGAAGCCGAAACTTTCCGCGCGCCACCATTTTCCCCGGCTGCCAAATATTGTGCCTTGCAAATGATCTCGTCCTATGGTACAATATACGCGGCGTAACGTTTGCGCGAACAAAGAGTCGCCGCGTTTTGAGAATTTTGCAAAACAAAATTCTCCCATAGGACTAAAAAATTTATGGTCCAATATACGCGGCGTAACGTTTGCGCGAACAAAGAGTCGCCGCGTTTTGAGAATTTTGCAAGACAAAATTCTCCCACAGGACTAAAAAATTTATGGTCCGATAAAGGTGCACCTCGGGTGCAAAATCCAACAGAAGAAAGGATCACCACCATGCTATGGATTTCCTTATGTTTTGTCGCACGCAGCCGATGGCGACCACGACTTCTGCTCCGCATTGCCGCCGGGGTAGTAACAACGGTGCTGCTGGCCGCCGCTTTGACCATGCCGATCGTCGCACACGATGAAATCGTCGTTCCGATCCAAAGGAACGGAGAGCGCGTGTTGGATCGGCAAGCGTACTTGATTGAGGGGTATACCTACGTACCGTTCCGTGCATTTTGCGAGAT
Organism: uncultured Lachnospiraceae bacterium; assembly: GCA_964507155.1. Lineage (GTDB taxonomy): Bacteria > Bacillota > Clostridia > Oscillospirales > CAG-272 > SIG644. The sequence goes on along the minus strand of CAZDOX010000017.1, from coordinate 8,617 downwards.
GCAAGGTTACGATACCGTGGAATGGGACGCCGCGACGCGGTGCGCCCGTACTCTCTTGCAGGGCGGCACCGTTCTTGAAGTATACGCCGACGGCGCAAACTATCTGCGCTACGGGGAACGCTATTTTTACACGTTCGCCCCAACGCGATTGATCCACGATCGAATCTACATACCCATCCGCGCATTGGCGAAATGCTTTGCGCTGACGGTAGAGTGGCAGGCAACTGCGCGATCGATCACGCTGACGGGAACGGGGGACGCGGCGCGCTCCGATGTCGGCGTATACGCAAGCGACGATTTATATTGGCTGGCGCGCATCATCCAAGCCGAGGCGGGCGGCGAGGAAATGAACGGAAAAATTGCTGTCGGCAACGTTGTGCTCAATCGCGTGCGCTCCGACGAATTTCCCTCCACCGTGTACGGGGTCGTTTTTGATCGCACATACGGCGTGCAATTTTCACCGACCGTCAACGGAAGCATCCATCAAGAACCGTCCGAGGAGTCTGTGATTGCCGCGCGGATTTGTTTGGAGGGATATACTCTTTCCGACGAAATCTTGTATTTTTTCAATCCGACGCTTGCCGACAGCTTTTGGATTTCCGAACATCGACCCTTTGCATTTCGAATCGGGAATCACGTGTTCTACCGATAAACATCTTTCATACGCCACCGGTTTCCCCCTTGACGCCCGCCGCAGCGGGCGTCCTTCTTTTTTGACGTTTTTGTCTTTTTCGCATGAGCAAAAGTTGCTTTTCTCACCGCAATTGTGCAACATGCCGAAATTTTAAAAATTTGCGAAAATCTATTCCCTTTTGCTGCTTTTTTTGTTATAATGCGCTTGCGGGAACTGATCATCGGTCGATCGCTAAAATTTTCAAAAATTCATTTTGCCAATGACTCGCATGCACAATTTATGGCTGTATTTTGAAAGGAAATTTTAGCGTGAAAGTTCAATGATTCAAAAAGAAAAAGGTTACCTATATTTCACGCACAAATTCACCTAAAAACGGGACCCTTACCCGTTTTTGTCGCAAGCGACACCGGTGAATTTCATGTGCAATTTGTGCCGCCGTACGGCGGCGGAATGGAGGTTCAAATGGAACAGAGAAAACAAGCAAAAGACGGTAAGCAAATGCGCTACATCCCGGGCGGACGCTTCATCATGGGATCGGAGCACGGTTACCCGGAGGAAAAGCCGCTGCATGAGGTTGAAATCGCTCCGTTTTTCATGGACGAAACCCCCGTCACCAATGCAGAATATCAAGCGTTTTGCGACGCGACGGGACGTCACTATCCCGCTTCCCCGCGCTGGCCCGATATGCCAAACTATTTTTCGGACTATCCGGACTATCCCGTGATCAACGTTTCTTGGGGCGATGCCAATGCCTATGCCAGATGGGCGGGCAAACGGTTGCCCACCGAACAAGAATGGGAATACGCCGCTGCCGGCGGCTTGCAATCGCCCACCTACCCGTGGGGAGACGCGGCGCCCGGCGGAAATATAGTCAATTATGCGGATAAAAACAGTGAGTTCAGCTGGCGCGACAGCGCGCAAAACGACGGCTATCGCTATACCTCGCCCGTCGGACACTACGCGCCCAACGGATACGGCTTGTTTGATATGGCGGGAAACGTATTTGAATGGGTGGAAGATTGGTTCTTCCCTTATACGGACACCAAACACGACACCGAAGCGTTTAAAGACGGCTGGGGCGGATCGAAAATCTGCCGCGGCGGGTGCTATCATTCTCCCGCCAAAGATTTGCGTATTGCTCGCCGTCGCCAAGTGCTGGGAGGCGGAACCAACGCGTCGGTCGGCTTCCGCTGCGTTTGCGATTTGGGCGAAACGCGTACCGAGGTCAAAGATCGCGTGGTCTACCAAACGTCCGCTGCCGGCTGGGATCGTCGGTTGGACGAAATGAACGTCTCCATCCCGCAGGGGCAAGAACTTTGCGTCGGAATCGGCACGGTTGCCAACCCGGTGGAGCTGCGCCGCTTGAAGAACATGGGCGTCACCTCCGTGGAGCAGTACGTCACATGGGAAACTTGCGAAAATCGCGGCGAGGGCGAGTGGGATTTCTCGCACTGGGACGCCGAGGTGGAAAAAATCCGCGCGGCAGGACTGAAATGGCTCCCGTTTTTGATCGCCGGCCCCGCGTACTCCTTGCCGGATTGGTATCGGACCTCCCGCGATTTTGAGGGATTGGTCTGTTTGGAACATAACATCGAAAGCAAAATTCAGACATTCTGGGACAAACATTTTTATCATTATATCGAACGTTTTTTGCAGGCGTTTGCCGAGCATTATCGCGACGTTTCCATCTTTGAGGGTTTGCTGTTCGGCATTACCGGCGACTTCGGAGAAGCGATCGTGTCGGTTTGGCACGGCAACTGGCCGACCAACATTCCGGGACTATATCACGCGCACAGCGGATATTGGTGCGGAGATCGTTTCGCTCATGCGTCGTTTTGCCGATATGCCAAGGAAAAATACGGCACGACGGACGCGCTGAACGCGTCTTGGGGAACCGATTATCGTTCGTTCGGCGCGGTGCAAATGCCGCCGATCGACGCGGGCGGTGAAAACAATTTCCGCATTGACGAACCGTCCGGTTGCGGGACTTTCTTCCCGCAGACCATGGAGGATCGCCGCCGTTGGATGGATTTCATCGACTGGTACCGCGCTTCCATGACCGAATATGCGTCGTTCTGGATGGAAACGGCGCGCAAGTACTTCCCCAACACCGAACTGTATCTGTGCACGGGCGGCGGCGCAGAGCCGTGGCATGCGTCCGAATTTGCCCAGCAGAGTAAAGTTTGCGCCAAAGTGGGAGGCGGCGTTCGGATTACCAACGAAGCGTCCAACTACGGAAACAATTTTGTGGTGACCAACTGGGTTGCCAGCGCTTCCACCTTTTATCACGGCTATTTCAGCTTTGAACCCGCCGGTCAAGTGACCGAACGCGGCGTCGTTTGTCGCGTGTACAACGCAGCCGCCACCGGCGCCAAGTCGCTCCATTACTACGGCGGAAATATTCTGGGGAACGAAGAACGCGCCACCAACTTTGCCGACAACGTTCATTTTCTCAAAGAGGGCGGCGTGGTGCGCGAGATCGGATTGCTGTATCCCGACACGCCGATGGTTCTGGACATTCGTCGCATGGGACAAATGCACGGCGCCTTTGCTTTGCTGCGCGATTACACCGATTACGTGTACGCCTGCGATCTGACCATTGCCGACGGCATACTGGATGAGCTGCGCGCGCTGGTCATCACCATGGACGGATATTACAAAACCGATACGCTGAAAAAAATCCGCGAATTTGTGGAACGCGGCGGACTTCTGATCGGAATTAACTTGAACGAACTGCGGGATCTGGATTGCGGAGAGGATTACTTGGATCTTCTCTTCGGCACGGACGGCAAGGCGCTGGGGAAAGGAAAAACTTGCCTGCTTCGCGGAACTCTTGGCGCGCACGTGAGCGAAACTTCCACCTCTTCCAACTTTGTGGTGCAGAACACGCGGGAAGGCATGCAAGCCATGCAGCAGAAGATCTGTGCGCCGATGACCAAGTTCTTAGCCGAAAACGGCGTCTTTGTTTCCGATGGTGTGATGGACGGTCTGTACACCGCGCACCGTCGCCACGATGGGAAAGACACCATCTTGTTGATGAACTATTCCGGGCATGACATCACGCGCAGCTTCACACGCCCGGACGGCAGCACGTTTGAGCAGCCGGTCGCCGATTTGACCATCGCCGAATATTAACCCAAAGCGGCAAAAAACATAGGGCATAAAGGCATCATAAACTTGTCAGGGGAGCAAGCTCCCCTGACGACCCCACAGCGGTCGCCGGTAAGATTGCTGAATATTTTTGCACTGATTTCGGAGCAGCTGCCATTCTTTTTTATAAAAAGTTCTTGAAGATGGGTGTGGGGAGGAACTTCTTTTAAGAAGTTCCTCCCCGCGGTTCGTTATAAATCTTAGTATGTAGTCATGCAGTCTGCGGTGATATGGAATTGCAGCGTGCGCTTTTCGCCGTCGCGCATGATTTCCCACTCAACCGTGTCGCCCTCGCGCGCGTAAAGCATGGCGTCGACGGCGTGGTACGATTGGCTCACCGTCGTCACACGATCGCCGACGCGTACCGATAAAATCACGTCGCCCTCCGTCAGCATGCCATCGGCAAGCGAACCCTCGTTCACTTGGGCAACGCTCACCGTTCCCTCCAGCGTCAATCCGCCGCTTTTTTCATCGTACACCATGTGACTCTGCGTCACTTCCAGCGTGACGCCCAGCAGCGCGCGCATGACCGATTGATTCTCTTTGCCGAAGCAATGATCGATGATGTTGTCCGCAACCCCTTGCGCGATGGAAGCGGGGATAGCGAAACCGATGTTGTCCACGTCGCTGCTGACCAGCTTGGCGTTGACAATGCCGATCAGTTCGCCCTTGGCGTTATACAACCCGCCGCCGGAATTTCCCGAGTTGATCGGCGTGTCGACGCGAATGGTTCGATAGGTCACGCTCGTCTTGTCGTCCGCCGCGGTCATGGACAGATATTCGGAGACCACGCTGATAATTCCGCTGGTCACCGACAATCCGCCGCCCTCCGGGTTGCCGACCGCAATGGCGCGCTGCCCGGGCAAAAGCGCGTTGGAGTCGCCCAGAGTAACCGCCGTCGCGCAGCTGTTCTTGAGAAGATCACTGTCCTCTACGTACAAAACGGCAATGTCGTAATACATCGACCCGCCCACATAGGTGGCGGAAATGGCTTGCGCGCTGTCGGTCATGCCGTACAAAAATACTTGAATGTTTTCGCTGATTCCGTTCGCCGCCAAGCTGTCGCTGCTGTAAACCACGTGATAGTTGGTGACGATGAACGCGTTGCCGCCGTCCAAGCGGTAAATGACGCCGGACCCCAGGGAACTGTAGGAATATTCCTGCGTTTGTTGCTGCCCCCAGAACCCGCCGACGGTCACTCGGGTCGTATGTGCCGCCGAGATGCTCACGGTACTGCGCAGCGCCATCGACGCCGCCGCGCTGACGTCCTCGCCCCCGTCCAGCTGAATGTAAGTTTGGTAAGTGTCGCCGCCGACGGTTGACGCGCTGTCTTTGCCGTCTTGACCGTCTGCTCCGTCTTCTCCGTCCGTGCCGTCTTGTCCGTCTTTACCATCTTTACCGTCCGCACCGTCTTTGCCGTCTTGACCTTTCAGACTTTCCAGCCATTCGCTCTGCGTGCCCTCAAATCCGTTTTCCACGGCAATGTCGTAAGCGCTCTTTCCGCTGTCGTTTTGAACGTTGATGGTGCAGCCGCTCAGGGCGGAAGTCATCAGCACGGTCAGCGCCAGAAGGGCGGCAAGGCGCGCGCCGATCTTTCCCCTCATGTATGTATGGAATTTTTCTCTCATGAGCTTTAACCCTCTTTTCTTTATCTTCTTTTCGTGTGGTCCATTTGCGGAAGATCCGCATTGCGCCCTCATTATAGCGCGCCATCGTGAATGTTCTGTGACGAATCCGTCAGCGGGGATAAAAATAATTTGTTTTTTTTGAGGAGAAGCGAAAAACGCGCCGCCGACCGGGCGCGAGCGCCCGTTTTGCCCGTTTTTTTCGGCTTTTTTTGTATTTTTTTTTTTTTCTGTTGACAGCAGCCGTGAAATCGGATATAATGATATCGGCGCAAGTTGATTTGCCTTGCGGATGAAAATGCAAAAAGCAAAAAACCGAAAAGGAGAGTACGAAAATGAAAAAACTTCTCGCACTGTTGCTGGCGTTGACCATGGTGTTCTCTTGCCTGATCTTGGTCGGTTGCGACAAACCGGACGATCCCGATGAGCCGAACACCCCCGATACGCCGGACAATCCCGACACGCCGGATGATCCGGATACGCCCGACAATCCCGACGACCCCGACACGCCCGATACCCCCGGCGAGGACGACAATGCCGAGGCAAAGGCTGCGGCAGCGCCCGTCATCGAGATGATCGAAGCGCTGGCGTCGATCACCGAGGTGAATGCGGACAACTATGAGACGGCGCAAAAATCGTACGACGACGCCAAGGAAGCGTACAACGCGCTGGACAAGGACGCAAAGGAAATTGTCGGCACGGAAAACAAGGCGCTTTTGAACGCACTCAAAGTTCTGATCAACACTTACAAGAACGAGCTGAAAGCCATCGAGCTGAAAGCGGAGTACCAAGAGTACAAAAACTCTCTGCCCCAGACCAAGATCGTGAAAGGCACCATCACGCTGGACGGTCAGTTTGACGAACTGTTCAACGCAGGCACGCCGATGACGCTGACCAAAGAGCAGTGTGACATTTGGAACGAGCAAAAGGGCAAAGAGCGCGAAGACGACGGCGCGGGCGTGGTTGGCGATACCACTCTGACCGAGGGCGCCGAGACCGACGTCAGCTTCTACTTTGCTTACGACGATGAGTATTTCTACGTTGTGGAGCGTCGCTGCGACTTGAACTGGTGCTTCAGCGCGCAAGATTACTCCAAATCCTACACGGGTGACGGTTCGATTCTTTGGTTCATGAACACCGCCGACGAGGCTTGGTATTCCAGCGGTTCGATCAGTGCAACCCCCGCGTTCGGCTTGATGTGGATCGCAGGTACGCAGGGCGAGCTGCCCGGCTCCAACAACCCGCAGATCGCTTACTTCCCCCAGAACGACCAGTCTTCCCCCGTGGAAAAGACGGCTTCCGGTCAGTGGCAGTATGCGTTCGGCTGGGATGACGAGGATATGTACTACTACACGCTGGAAGTAGCGATTCCGTGGTCCGATCTGCCCTTTGAAAAGGCGGATGTGGACGCGGGCAACATTTCCGCTACGTTCTGCTCCGTGGATATCGTCAATTCCGAGTTCGACGGCGATTCCCAAAAGCTCTGGCAGGGTTGGGGTTATCAAATGCAGTACCCCGGCGTCAACCACTGGAAGATGTCCTACCCGCTCTCCCCGGTCAGCGCCGATTAATCGCGCGGATCTGCACGTGAGCGAATTAGCAGAAACAACATAACAAAATAGCAAATCACCCCCTTTGTACGAAAGCGCAAAGGGGGTTTATTGGGTTCTCGGGCAATCCCTCCGTCGCGGCTTCGCCGCGCCACCGCCCTTTGCACAAGAGAGAAGAGAGGCGGAACTTTGTGCCAAAGCATAAAAAAAGGGGGTTATTGACGCGACGGCGCGAAAGGAGAGAAAAAGGCAGCGGCAAGCGAAAAAACGAGCGAAAAAAGGCGATAAAAATTAACAAAGAACCGTCTTTGATGTCTTGACAAGCCGATGGGCTTATGTTATAATATAAGTGTGAAACTATCTTTAGCGTACGACAGCACGGTTGTGCTTCAATGATAGAATAAAAAACAGTAAAAAAACGGAGGTATCAAAATGCTGAAAAAAATCTTGACGTTTGCTCTTGCTCTGCTGGTTGTCGCGTCCATGGCAGCTTGCTCCAACGATAAACCCGATGATCAAAAAGACGATCCGACCAATCCCGATCAACAAGGCGAAACGCCGGGCACGCCGGATAATCCCGACGATCCCGATGATCCCGACACCCCCGACAATCCGGACGACACGCAAACGCCGACCGATCCGGAAGATCAGATGACGGTCGTCAATGAGGAAGTGTATGCCACCGTGACGGTGGATTTGCGCTCCGCGCCCGAGGTCAGCACGGACAACGTGGTGGGCGTTTTGCGCTACGGTCAGCGCGCGACCCGCGTGAAAGTCAGCGACGAATGGAGTAAGATCGTCTACCAAGAGAATGAGTATTTTGTGGCGTCCAACTGCGTGGCGTTGTACACCAGTTCGGTCGTTTTACCGGGCGACAAGACGGACACGCCCGACCCGGATAAGACGGACGATCCGAGCAAAACGGACACGCCGGTCACACCGACGCCGGACTTGTCGGATTTCACCAAGCTGGAAAAATCGGAATCGGTGTATGTCATTGCCGAGACCGCGTTGAACCTGCGCACCGCGCCCAACACGTCGGCGGAGTCGAAGATGAAAGTCGGATTCGGCGTCAAGCTGGAGCGCGTTGCGATGAATGACTCGTGGAGCCAGGTGATCTACCGCGGAGAGACGTACTATGCCTATTCGAAGTTCCTGACCAACGAGGACATCAGCGGTGAAGGGTACACCGAGCTGGCGGCGCCGAAGACCATGTACGTCACGGCGACGGCGTTGTGGGTGCGTTATTACCCCAGCATGTCGGACGAAGCGAAAGTTTCGTACACGGTATTGGACGGCTTGCACTACGGCGAGACGGTTCAGTGCGTGGCGATTTCGCCGGATAACGTCTGGGCGCGCATCGTGATCGACGGAAACCAGTATTATGTCGGATATAAACATCTGTCCGACACCCATCCGGATAGCAAACAGTGATATTGAGTGGGAATGAATAGCGGGGGAAAACTTCTTATAAGAAGTTTTCCCCCGCACCCCTTTTCAAGAATTTTTATGAAAAAGGGTTGCTGATGTTCCAAAGGCAGCGCAAAAATCATCCGCCACTCTACCGTCAACCGCCGTGGGGTCGTCAGGGGAGCGTAGCTCCCCTGACAAAGAAAACTAAGGACCCCCTCGTCCGCGTGCGGGAGAGGGGGCAGGGG
>CAZDOX010000016.1:0-12088 GCA_964507155.1 uncultured Lachnospiraceae bacterium | reverse complement strand
AGCACATCGCGGTAAGGGTCCACTCCCTTTTCGTCCATGGCATCCAGAGAAATCAAGTGGTTGCCAACTTCATCCGAGGGGTAAGACAGCATCAACACGATTTTCTTCGCTCCCTTGGCAATCCCGCGCAAACAGATCGCAAATCGGTTTCGGCTCAAAATGGGGAAAATCACGCCAACCGTTCCACCGCCCAACTTTGCGCAGACGTCGGCAGCAATATCATCAACCGAAGCATAGTTTCCTTGAGCGCGCGCGACAATCGCCTCTGTCATGGCAACAACATCGCGATCACGAATGGCAAACCCATCCTCCGACGCTGCAGCCTCCAAAACCGAAGCGGTCACGATCTCTACCAAATCGTCTCCGCTGCGGATAATCGGCGCACGAATACCTCTGGAAACAGTACCGACCATACGACTCATAATCATCTCTCCTTACTGAAAAGCACCTTAACGGCTTGGAACTCCGACTTCCAATCAGCGGAAATCGGCGCTTTATTTACCATCCTATAGTATATCAAAAAAAATCCGATTTGTAAATCGTTATTTCAAAGAATTTTTTGCCCGGATTGATGATTTTTTTGTTTTTTTTACCGAAAACCGCTATTTTTTCGACGGAAGCCTCGTATAACCGCGGGCGTCCTTGTTTTCTTATGGGCGATTTATGAATTTTCTGTAACAAATTCCTCGCCTCTTGTATTTTGAGGGATTTTATGGTACAATAATCCCAAAGAAGAAAATAAGGAGGACTACGCCATGACGCAAATCAATCCAAACGCCTTGTTTCGCATCGGATACGGATTGTACTTGGTTTCATGCAAAGACGAAGAAACCGGCCGGGACAATGCACTGATTCTCAACAGCATCATGCAAGTGACCGATACCCCGCTTCGCCTTGCCGTTTGCATCAACAAATCCAACCATTCCTACTCGCTGATTCGTCGCAGCGGGATGATGAACGTACTGTGCTTGGACGAAGGGACTCCCTTCTCTTTGTTTGAGCGCTACGGTATGGTCAGCGGAAGCCGTGAAGACAAGTTTCGATCCGTCACCTATTCGCGCACGGCAAACGGTTTGGCGCTGCCGACCGATCACGTCAATGCTTATCTCTCGCTGCGTGTCGAGCAGGAATCGGACATGGGAACGCACGCGCTGTTTCTCTGCTCAATCACAGAGTCCAAGATACTCTCCGACGTGCCGAGCATGACCTACGCGTACTACCATGCCAATGTCAAACCAAAACCAACTGCGGCAAAAAAACACGGATTTGTTTGCAAAATATGCGGGTACGTCTATGAGGGCGACGAGCTGCCGGACGATTTTATTTGTCCGTGGTGCAAACACGGCGCCAAAGATTTTGAAGCGCTTGACGATACCCCCTCATCCCATTCCAACGAAGAACTTTTAAAGGAGAACAACGCCATGAGCAATCAAGCCAACTTGGAACAAATCACAGAAAACGAAATTCAGCCAAACAGCAACCGCTACGCCGGAACCAAAACGGAAAAAAATCTGGAAGCCGCTTTTGCCGGAGAGAGCCAAGCCAGAAACAAGTACACCTATTTTGCTTCCGTCGCAAAAAAGGAGGGGTATGAGCAAATTGCCGCCCTCTTTTTAAAGACGGCGGACAATGAAAAAGAGCACGCCAAAATGTGGTTCAAAGAATTGAACGGGATCGGCGACACGGCGGAAAACCTCGCGCAGGCTGCCGACGGTGAAAATTACGAATGGACGGACATGTATGCGGAATTTGCCAAAACGGCGGAAGAAGAAGGATTTCACGCCTTGGCTGCCAAGTTCCGCATGGTTGCCGCCATTGAAAAGCATCACGAAGAACGCTACCGTGCGCTGCTAAGCAACGTGGAAACGGCTCAAGTGTTTGAAAAGAGCGAGGTCAAGGTTTGGGAATGTCGCAACTGCGGTCATATTGTCGTGGGAACCAAAGCACCCGAAATTTGCCCCACTTGCGCGCATCCGAAATCATATTTTGAACTTCGCGCCGAAAATTATTAATCGCCCTTTGTCCTTGTTGAAAAAATTTGCCGGGAGACCTGATTTTGATTGGTCCCTCGGCATTTTTATATCTTTTCGTTTTTCGTTTTTCGCTGTTGTGAGCATGGTTTCGACGGCGAAAATTGTGCACTTTCCGCGTTTTTAATCTTCATTTCGCCGCCATGCGGCGGACAAATCGCTATGCGTGAAATAAGTTTTCTTCCCGGTTTTGTTGCATTGAACTTTCACGCTAATCTCCATTCCGCCGCCATGCGGCACAAATTTCTTGGGAAATTCACCGGTGTCGCTTGCGACAAAAACGGGCAGGGTCCCGTTTTTCAGGTGAATTTGTGCGTGAAACAGTTTTTCTTCCCGGTTTTGATTCATTGAACTTTCACGCTAGGCATTGTCCCCGTCAAAATCGGGAGTATACGCCGCCGTGGCAGAAGATTTTCCTTGATAAAAACCATCAAAATTCAGGCAAAGCGCCTCGCGAAGCACCGATTCGTATTCCAACGTGGTGACGCGGCGGTGCAGATTTTCAAACACGCTTCCCATAGCAAAATCCGGCGTATATTGACTCATCAAACTAAGCAAAATATCTCCCGGCGAAAACATGCGCCCCAGCTGGTGCATCAGCTCAATGGAATCTTTTCGACAACCGGGCAGGACCAAGTGTCGCACAATGACCCCCCGCCGAATCAATCCGTTTTCATCCATTTGCGGCTTGCCAACCTGCCGCTGCATGTGCAAAATCGCTGCGCGCGCCACCACGAAATAATCTGCCGCGCCGGAATAATCTCGCGACAAATTGGCGGAATAATATTTCAAATCCGGCATGTACACATCCACCAGACCGGATAATTTATCGATGGTTTCCGTTCTCTCGTAGCCGCTGGTATTGTAAATGACCGGGATGAACAACCGATGTCTCACCGACGTCAACGCCCGAATGACCTGCGCGGCATAGTGAGTCGGGGTCACCAAGTTGATGTTGTGCGCCCCTTGACTTTGCAAATCCAGCATTTTGTCCGCCAGCTGTGCGGGGGTAATGTCGCGTCCCTTGGCGCCGTGGCTGACCTCTTTATTTTGGCAATATACGCAGCGCAAATTGCAGCCGGAAAAGAAAATGGTGCCGGATCCTCTCGTTCCGCTCACGGCGGGTTCTTCCCACAAATGAAGCGCCGCACGGGCAATACGGATTCGATCGGAAGTACCGCACACGCCGTACTCTCCTCTTGCTCGATCCACACCGCAACGCCGCGGACATTGCGTACACACGCTCATAGACGATCCTCCCGATCTACCGATTTACCCGACTTTTTTAACCATGGTTCGCATGCTTTTGAGTCTGCGTCAATTATACACCATTTCGGATCAAAAATCAAGGGATCGCGCACAATTCTTCTCTTTTGTTTTTTGCTCTTTGTTTTTTCTTTTTTCTTTTTTCTTTGTTCTTTACTCTTTACTCTTTACTCTTTACTTTTTCCTTTACTCCTCGCGCACGTATTCAATGATATCCTCAACATTGCAATTCAAAATAAAGCAAAGTTCGTCAATCGTCTTGGTTGTAATTGCCTGACCCTTTTTCATGCGGTGTATGGTGTTGGCCGATAGTCCCTGCTTAAAAATCAAATTGTATTCTGTCACATTCCGCTTAAGCAGCGTTTGAAAAAACGGCTTATAACTAATCACAATATATCCATCTCCAAATTGTAAACTTTTTCTGATTATATCATGATTATGGTCTTGACAATACTCAATATATTGAGTATAATATAAATACATATATTTCAAACGCGCCCGCATATGCATATGCAGCAAGAAGTTTTTCAAAAGTTCTTTGTAAAAATGAATAAAATCAAACAAATCTATTGACTTTCATTAAAATTATGGTAAAATAATTTTATCGGGTACGCATGAAATATAAAAAGTATGCACCGAATTGCAAATCAAAAAGCAAAAAGGAGGGTTTATTGATGTTACACCACTGTACGAAAACTCTGAAAAAAGGAAAGCGTTTGCTTTGCCTTGTCTTCCTATTGATGTTGGCAACCGCTTTGATGCTCCCCACCTATGCCGAGCCGGATGAACCGGTTGTACTGGATCGTTGCGAAACGTCCAGTTGGCACGGTTCGGACGGAATCGACAAAAATGAATTTACCGAGGGAAAAGCGTCGGTGACCTGGACCGTTTCCGTCGGCGGCTCATTTGTCGTTTTCCGCACGTGGGAGCAGCCGGTGGACGCGTCCGGCGCCAATTATTTGGTATTTGATTTCTACGTTTCCGACGCCGATATGTTTTATTCCATATCCGGCGGAAATTCCCTTGAGGTGACGTCGTCCGGAACGTGCGACGTCGAAGAAACCGCTTGGGATTTAACCGATTTTGATGTGGTAAGCGGTTGGAATACCATTTCCCTGCCTCTGGTGGGCGGCGGATGCGATTTTTCTCGCGTGAACTACATGCGTTTTTACGCGCTGTCGCATAACAACGAGAGTCCGTACACCATTAAATTGGACCACATTCGCTTTGAGTACATCGAAATCGACGATGACGACTCCGACCGAACGGGCAGCTATATCATGGGCGACGAAACGTCGGACAGTGCCGTTCCCACCATCTCCCCCTCATCGGGTGAGGATTCTAATGGCACTGACGACGACTACAACTCCCGGATAGCTTACACCACAGAGGTTAAGCCGTTTTATCTGTACGGAATCATTTTGATGTGCGTGGCTTTAGCCGCGCTGATCACGCTGTGCGTGTTAATCGGAAAGAAGAAAATCAAACGCTCCGGTGTGATTGCCATGGCAATTTTGATCGCGGTGGTATTTCTTTGCGCCATGTTTTGTCGGTTTTGGACACATTCATATTCCATGACAGAGACCGGAGAAATGATCGACAGCGTTTGGGGTTTACGTTTTGGTAATTCTTATTATGTGTGTGGTTATTTATACATATCTTTGGCTGTGCTGATCACGTTGTGCGTGTTGGTCGGAAAAGAAAAAATCAATCGAGTCGGTGCGATTTTTGTAGCGATTTTGAGTTCGATACTGTATCTCTTCGACGCGTTTTCCTCACTTAATTTTTATGTCTATATTTCTTATGAGGCGTATTTTCGAACGGTGCTCTTGGAGGGGATTGTCTTGATGTGCGTGGCTGTAGCCGCGCTGATCGCGATGTTCGTATTGATCGGAAAGAAAAAACTCCACTGCTCCGGTGTGATTTTTGTGGCGATTTTGACCGCACTACTGCTTCTTTTCGGATCGGCGTTCTTCCTTGGTGCTCTCGGATCAGGATATGACCTATGGGGTGATGATCCCGGGACGACCGATCCGGACGATCCGACCGATCCTACATGGGATGACTTCTTAAACGGCGACATCATTAACGACGACATCATTTCGACGCTGCCCGATCAAACCGGTCACCCGGAGGTCAGCGCCGACGTGGTCGATGTGGAAGAACTGCTTCGTGTCGATCCGAATTATTCCACCAAAAAAGACTACCGCGTCACTTACACCGGGGAGGTCGCCACGGATTACACCGATATGCCGCATATCGTCATGACCGAAACTCCGTCGGAGCAAGGAATTTTATTCCGCGCAATCGATCCGGACAACATTCAAAAAATGGAAATCGTCGGAAGAGATTGCTGGCTGTTTGAGCATTTCCGCGAACAAAAAACCAATCAATTCTACATTTCGTTGGACGATTCTCTCATCGATCGGTATCAAGGAAAAGTATTGCGCTTGAACTTTATCACCTTTGTCAACAGCGAGGTCACCTTTACGGTTCGTTACACGGACGCTGACGGCGTGGAGCAAACCGTGGTCGCTACCGGCGGAAAGACCTCCAACGTGTGGGTCAATGCCTATGTCGATCTGGACAATCCGTCGTTTGACGGTTCCATGGACGGCTACGATTTTCATATCACCTGCACCGGGCCGGAGCTGATTCGGATTCACGCGATGTACGCCACCGAACCGGTGTCCGATGGAAAAGACTTGGAACAAACCGGATTGATTCAATCGGGGTACGACCAACCTTATTATATTGTCGCAGAGGAAAACGTGCGCGCATACGGCGCACTCGGCGACGGATTTTCCAACGATACCGCCGCTTTCCTGGCAGCCATTGAGGCAGCCGAGAAAAAGGGCGGCGGAACGGTATTTGTTCCCGCCGGTTACTACTGCTTGAACCAAACGTTGACTCTGCCGACCAACGTCGCGCTGGTAGGCGAGCTGGAAATGGGAACGGCAAACGGAACGGTTCTTTGCATTTATCACGGCAAGGGCGAAACCAACGCAGACCACGCAGCCATTGTCATGAATCAACAGAGCTCTGTGCAAAATATCGCATTTTGGTACCCGGAACAAACCCTGGTCAACGGTAATTTCATTCCCTACCCCTCCACCATCACGCAACGCGGTTCCGAGGGAGTCACGGTGAGAAATGTGACGTTCGTCAACGCATATTTCGGCATTAACTACGGTACGCTTGGCGACGGTCAGGCCTCCAACTCGCTGCAATACACACGGGATATTTACGGCACATGTCTGTACTTGGGATATCACAACGACCCCAGCTACGACATCGGCAGATTGGAAAATTTCCATTTCTCGCCCGATTTTTGGTTGGACAGCGGTCTGCCCGGCACGCCGAACGAAACGTTACTGCGGACTTGGATGCTGCGTAACTCCACCGGTCTTCTGCTCCAGCGCATCGACTGGACGTACATCGCGGACATTTACGTGGACGGATATTGCAAGGGCATTCATACCAGCCGCTCCGACACCGGAACGCCGAACGGCCACATCTACAACATCAATCTGCTGGATTGTTATTATCCGTTCTATGCGGAGGAATTGTCTTGGATGATCGCCTCCAAATGTCATTTCCGTGCGATAGGCAACAGCGGTGCGACGGCATTGTATTTAGACGAGGCATGCAGCGGCGACATGGTATTTGTGGACGCTGTCTTTGAAAGCGATGGCAGCAACGCCATTGTCAATTACGGCACCTCGCAGCTGTCTTTGACTTCTTGCACCGTCACGGCAAAAGGTACCGCCTATGCCAACATGACGGGTGCTGCGAAAACGTTGGTCAACACAACGCTGACCGGCGGCGACGATCGCGATTACGCCACGCTGCAAGATGAACAGGTGCTCTCGCTGCCGGACGTGGATTACGGCAAAACGGTGGTTTGCAAACCCGCCTCGAATCGCTTTATCAATTTGACCGAAGCGCCGTACAACGCAAAAGCGAATACGGATATTACCAAGGTTCTGCAAGAAGCCATTGACGATCTGAAAGAAACCGGCGGCATGGTTTACTTGCCGGCAGGAACTTATTACGTTAGCGATCACATTGACATCTGGGCAGGCGTGGAACTGCGCGGCATTGCGATTTGGGCACACTCGTTTACCCCGACATGCATTAAGACAGCTTTCGGACACAACGATCCGGACGGCGAGGCTTTGTTCGATTTGTATGACGGCGCGGGCATGATCGGTATTTCCGTCGTGTATCACGAGCAAAACACCAACGATTTACAGCCCTACTCCTTTACAATTCGCGGAAAAGGCTCCAACATTTATTTGGTCAACGTTACCCTGCCCACCTCTTGGAACGGCGTTGATTTTGCAACCTACCGCTGCGATGAGCATTACATTGAATACATGCACGGTGCCTTTTTGCATCAGGGCATTGTCGTCGGCGGCGGCAGTGAAAACGGAATCGTGCGCGATTGTCAATTCACCCCTAACTGCTTTGCCGTTCATACCGACGCCAACTGGTGGACGGGTCCCTACATTTCCATTATGACGCAAGGCACGCCGTTTGTGGTCGGCGAAAGTAAAAATCAGATCTTGTACCACAACTTTACCTACGGCGCTTATCAGGGATTAACGATAACCGATGGCGCAAAGGACGTTTATGTGCTGAGCCACGGCGTGGACAGCGGCGATATTTCCGCATATTTCTCGGGCGATTGCTCCGTGACGCTGGTCAACTCCGAGCTGGTCAACTTGTTTACCAAGGGCGAGGCGAAATATTTTAATTACGTTTATACCGAAGATGATTTTACGGGAACTGTCAACTTCATCAACGTTGCCGGATGGGGCAGCTGCAAGAATGCGTTCTGCTTGAACGGCGACGGCACACTCAACGTCACCGGTGCCAAAATATCCGCCGCCGGCTCCCCGCTCGTTTTGTTGAATGACAGTACGACGGTGACATTGATCGGACTAATCAATAATTCCCGCACGACGGATTTCAAGTGCAGCGCGGGATCGCAATCCTCCATTCATATCACCGGAAATCTGTTTAAGAGCGGCTTGCGCTTCCATTCCTCCGTCACGGAATATGAGACAGAAATCACCGGAGCGGATCTTGACCTTTACGGGAAAAGATAAAATCCCATGATTCAATGAAAGGAATGAAAATCACGATGAAAGCAGCAAAAGCAACAAAAGCAGCAAAATTCTGTCGGTGGATCTTCATCCTCGGTATGATCTCGTGCCTTGCCGTACATCTGTGCGCTTGTTCGCCGAGCGAACCGGAACAACCGACCCCACCTTTGGAGGATCCTTCTATGGGACAAGAGAAAACCGTCCACTTGATTCAAGACGGAGAGGCACAATTTATCATTGTTCGCGCCGCAGAGAGCGAAAAAGTTCTTTCTTCCGGCGCTGCCATGCTGAACACGGCGCTGTCCAAGTTGGGAAATCTGCGCAATTTCGGCATTGTCACCGATGATACCGAGGCGACGGAACACGAAATTTTGATCGGCAGAACCAATCGTCCCGAATCCGACGAGGTCTTCTCGCGTCTGGGCGAAGATTTGTATCGCGCCGAATGGGTGAACGGAAAATTTGTCATTGTCGGTGCCAACGATACCGCAACGGCGCGCGGCGTTCGCTATTTGATTCGCGAGGTGCTGGGGTATTACGGCGGCGAAGTAACGCCGTCGGAAACGATTGGTTTGCCCGAAACCCTATCTTACATCGGTCAGAAAAGCGAAAATCTCGCAACCGACCCGAGAAATGCGGAGAATGTCATCGTGTATACCTGCGACGTGCTGGATTACGGCGCAATCGGTGACGGCATCGTGGATGACACCGCCGCATTTCAGGCGGCGATTGACGCGGCGTATCGGCTGGGTGGCGGAACCGTCTACATTCCCGCCGGTCAGTACGCCATTCACGGGACGCTGACCGTAAAACGATCGGTATATTTGCTTGGCGAGTGGTATAATCCGGAAACGCAAGCCGATCGAATCAAGCAAGGAACGGTTCTCCTTGCCTACGGAAACAAAGGAAAAGAATCCGCTGACGCGATGATCACCATCGGCGCGAGCGCCGGCGTCATCGGCTTGACGGTCTATTATCCGGAGCAGGATATTCAAACCCCCTCGGCTTACCCCGCTGCCTTTTTGATTCGCGACGCTCTGGCGGGAGACGGCACACAGCACGCGTCCTCCATTCAAAACGTAACCGTGGTCAACGGGTGGCGCGGCATTGCGGCCGATCAGGGGAACCAATTGCCCATGATTCGTGATGTATACATGAGCGTGTTGGATTACGGTTTTCGGATCAACCGCTGCTACGATTGTGCGCGAGTCATCACCATGCACATTTCCCCTGCCTTTTGGGCATCTTACGAAGGAATTTCGGAAGACACCGTGGCAGCGCAAACCAAAAAGACAGCAAAAGGCGTCATTTTAATGCGGACGGACGGTCAAATGATGAATGATTTGTCGGTTCGTTCCTGCCGGGTCGGTCTTTCCTTGGAGCGAAATACCGAAGACGGGGGCGAAACCGCCGGATACACGAATTTGTCTCACGTCGATTTACTGGATTGCACGATCGGCATCCAATACGCCTACAACAGTGCCGCCATTTCCATGGCAACCATTCGCTGCTCTGACGCGGACGCCGTTTGCTTGCAAATGACGGATTCCACAGTACAGACCGGTGAACTGCGACTTTACGATTGCGATTTTCAGTATGCGGACGGGTCGGCGATCGTCGTGGAAGCCGGTGCCAAGGCGCTCTTAGCCGTTCAAAACAGCACGTTTTCCTCAAAAAGTCACGCGTTTGCCGTGGATGCCGACGGCGGCGTGCTGCTGCTGACCAACAATGATTTTACCGGATGTGAAAAGGCGGTTCTCGTTGGTCAAGACGTCCTATCCGCCATTGTTTCCAACAACAAGTACGACGGCGAGATCACCGATCGATCCGACGATGGGGCCTCGTTGGTACAAACCTCCACGGTAAAACAATTGCCCGAAACCATCGATTTTACGCAACAGATCGGTGCCGCGCCGTTGGTGGCGGGAAGCACGCAAGTGTTTAACGTTCAAGACTACGGCGCCAAGGGCGACGGAAAAACCGATGACAGTGACGCTTTTGCAAGCGCTCTTGCGGCAGCCAAACGCGCCGGCGGCGGTATTGTCTACGTACCTGCCGGTTATTACCACGTTAAAACGGGATTCACCATTCCGAGCGGCGTCGAATTGCGCGGGATCCACGAGGGCATGCATGTCACAACCGGCGAGGGTTCGGTCATCTACGTGACGGAATATCGCGGAGAAGAAGATCAAATTGAATTTATCGCCATGGAAGATGGATCCGGATTGCGCGGCATCACGTTTTGGTACCCGGAGCAAAACTGGAAGGAAATTGCCGCTTACCCGTGGACCGTTTCCGTTCTGGGACAAGATTGTGTCATTCAGAACGTATGTTTCGGCAACGCCTACCGTGCGATCAACATGGCCGATGCGGATTGCGGCGGTCACTTTGTGGATTGCGTCACCGGCTGCGTATTGCGTCAAGGAATTGCGCTGGACGGCAGCAGCAAAGCGGGCGTCATCATGAATACGCATTTTAACGCGACGTTTTATTATGCTGTGTACGGAACCAACTTAACCGACGGCAGCGGCGCATTCGGCTCGAGCGACATGGCAAGCACGCTGTTTGCCAACCACAATGCCAATTTAACGGCGTATTCCTTTGGAGAAACCGTGGATGAAAACCTATTGTTTCTTTTCAATTATCGTGCGCGCTACGGCATGGAATTTACCGGCGGGTTCGACGGAACCATCGTCGGCAGCGGTGTGGACGGTTCACTGTGTGGAATTCGTATCGTGGGATCGTACGATCAGCCGCTGACGCTGCTGAATTTTATGGACGACATTGTCCCCGGCGAGACGGACGAAGGGAATTTAGCGATTTACGTCGATGTGGACGAATCTTCCACCGTGCATTTTGTTGCCGGCAGTGCTTCCAGCTACAATTACGTCCCGTCCGGTTTGGTCGTCTTGAAAAACGGAACGTTAATTTTGGATGGATTTAATGCCAAAGTGACTCCGGATTCCGGCAAGGGAGCCATCCGCGTGGAGCACGGATATGCGCAACTCAGCGGGATTCTGTTCAATCACGTGGGACGATTGGACGCCGACGGCGCGTTTACCCGCCAAACGGACAGCGCCGGAACCTATGATATTTATGTAGCGGCAGACGGGGAAGCGGATGTATATTCGGCGATCGGCAGATATTTCTTCCGCGATCGGTTGGACGGAAATATCGGCAGCTACGATTACGTCGTTACGAAATAACGCAGGACGCAAAACGAAAAACAGCGGTGCCGCCGCGCGGCGGGATCGCAAGCGACGCCGGTGAATTTCCCAAGTGATTTGTGCCGTCGCATGGCGGCGGAATGGAGATTCGCGTGAAAGTTCCATGAGTTAAAATCCTAAAGAAAAACTGTTTCACGCGTAGCGATATTGTGCCGCCGCAGGGCGGCGGAATGGAGATTGTTATGAATCAACGCATCGCGGATTTTGTTCGCGCCCTGCCGACTCCCTTTAGAAGTACGATGGTTTTGGGATGGATTTTGCTCATTCTTTGCTTTTTGTGCTATGTATATTGGGTGCGCCCCGCCCTATGGCGATACATACGCGCCCACACGACGCAAAAAATGCGCGATACGCTTCTGATTCGTCCGACCGCAACATGGTTTTTCTCCCCGCTCAAGCGAAAAGCGCACTTGGAGCAGTGCGGCTGGTATACGGTCAATCGTTGCTTGCTCCC
>CAZDOX010000015.1:0-12386 GCA_964507155.1 uncultured Lachnospiraceae bacterium | reverse complement strand
GCCGTTTGCGTATTTGTCAACGCGACGGTGAATCGTGCGGTATTGCTCGGCTTGCAGCGTGTCGGCGTTCGTTTGCTGTTGTTGCGCTGCGCCGGCTACAACAACGTCGATTTGACCGCAGCGGCAGAACTGCAAATCACCGTCATGCGTGTGCCCGCCTATTCGCCGGAAGCGGTGGCGGAGCATGCCATGGCGCTGGCACTGGCGGTCAACCGCAAACTGCATAAGGCATATATCAAGGTACGAGAAAACAATTTTTCCTTGGTTGGTTTGACCGGAAAAAATTTGAGCGAAAAAACAGCGGGCATTATCGGAACGGGGCGGATCGGATTGGCCATGTGTCGAATTTGCCGCGGTTTTGGGATGCGCGTGATCGCATATGACACCATACAAAACCCTGCCATAAAGGCGCTGGGCGTCGACTATCTTCCCTTGGATCGCGTCATAGCCGACAGCGATTTGCTGTCTTTGCACTGCCCGCTGACCAAAGGAACTTACCATCTGATCAACAAGGAGCGCATTGCACAAATGAAACCCGGCGTGATTTTGGTCAACACGTCGCGCGGTGCTCTCGTGGACACCAACGCCTTGATCGCCGGGATTCGCGATCACAAGTTTCACGGTGTGGGTCTGGACGTTTACGAGGAGGAAGACGATAACGTATTTGAAAATCGAGAAGAAGACATTTTGCTCAGTTCCGTGGTGGCGCGCTTGCTGTCTTTTCCCAACGTAATCGTCACCTCGCACCAAGGCTTTTTCACCGAAGAAGCGCTGGACGCCATTGCCAAAACCACCTTGCAAAACGCCGCATCGTTTGACGCCGGCGCCCCGCATCGAGAAAACGTGATTTCCAATTGAGAGGACGCGCATCCATTGTCATGATTACCGGCTACGGGAGACGCGGGCACCGAACGACGGAGAAAACTTCTTTCAAGAAGTTCCTATCCCGCCATTTGACGTTCCGCCCCTGAGATAGTCGCCGCGCAGTTAGGCGACGTGCCACCCTCACCCCCTGCCCCCTCTCCCGCACGCGGGCGAGGGGGTGTCAATTGTATATAAAATGAATAAGAATTCATTTTTGGATAAAACGGCGAAAAAGCGTCAAAAGCCGTTTATAATTCCGATTTTTCCTCCAAAAGTAAATAATGTTGTAAAAAGCTGTTGACAAATCGTCAAGAAAATGTTACAATATGTAATACAATTCTTAATATTTATTCATACTTGGAGGAATTTTACATGAAAAAGATGGTAACATGGGTGCTTGTCTTCGCCATGCTCGCAGCCATGGCTCTGACGTTCACCTCTTGCGGCGGAGACGAGATTATCGTCCAAACCAACGCATTCTTTGCCCCGTTTGAATATTATCAGGGCGAGGAA
This sequence comes from uncultured Lachnospiraceae bacterium, assembly GCA_964507155.1. Classification (GTDB taxonomy): domain Bacteria; phylum Bacillota; class Clostridia; order Oscillospirales; family CAG-272; genus SIG644. Next base: position 11,009 of record CAZDOX010000015.1, on the reverse strand, counting down.
ATTGTCGGTGTCGATGTGGAAATTATGAATATGGTTGCCGAAAAACTCGGGAAAAAGGTTACGTTCAAAAACGTAGAATTTTCCGCCATTATTGATAACGTTGCGGCAGGTAAGGTCTGCGATGCGGGCGCTGCCGGCATCACCGTAACGGACGAGCGCAGCGCGAAAGTGGATTTTTCCACCCCCTACTACACGTCGGTTCAATATGTTATTTTTGACAAAAACTCCGACATCGTCAAGCGCGGTGAGGACGGTTCTCAGTATATCGTTTGGGAAGCACTGACCGATATGACCATCGGCGTGCAAGCCGACACGACCGGTTGGATTTACACCGACGGTGAAATTAACGCCTCCGCTTCCAACGATTACGGCTACGACGGCGTTTTGTACGGAACCAAGACCGTGCTGAAATCGTTTGACAGCGCGCAATTGGCAGCGGACGGAATCCAAAGTAATTTGGTGGATGTGGTCGTCGTTGACCAGCTGCCGGCAGAATACATCGTCTCCAAAAACGACAATCTGCTGTGCCTGCCCTTGTACTATGCCGGCGCGACCGAAGCGGAAGACGCGCCCGTCGTGGAGCAATACGCCATCTGCGTGACCAAAGGAAACGACGAGCTGCTGAACGCCATTAACGAAGTCCTTGACGATTTGATCAAAAACGGGAAAATCGAGGAAATGGTGATGAGCCATATGATCACCGATTAAGCATTAAGATAATGGGAGAGAAGAACTGTGCTCGCACGGTTCTTTTCCTCTGTTACCGCCAAAAAGTAGGAAAGGGAGCTTTCACCGAAAGCCACGGTCGTATTAAAAAACCATGAACTTTATTTCCAAAACGATTGAACTGTTTACCACGGCAAAGTATATGGACAGCATTTGGCGCGGATTGGAAACCACGCTGATCATCTCGGTGCTGGCAGCCATTCTCGGCTTGCTGCTGGGAACCGTCGTTGCATTTGTCACCATTGCCAAGCCAAGTCGGCATATGATACTGCCCAAAGCCATATGCAAAATATACATCACCATCATTCGCGGAACGCCGATGGCACTGCAACTCTTTATCATGTTTTACGTCATCTTCACGTTCCGAGGATTTCCCGAAATTGTAACCGCCACATTAGCGTTCGGAATCAACTCCGGCGCTTACGTTGCCGAAAATATTCGCGCGGGAATTTTATCGGTCGACATCGGTCAGACCGAGGCAGGACGGGCCCTGGGACTTTCTTCGCGGGTCACCATGCTGAAAATTGTGATTCCGCAAGCAATCAAAAACGTCATCCCCGCCATCGGCAACGAGCTGATCGCGCTGATTAAAGAAACTTCCATTGTCAGTATGATCGGCATGTACGATTTGACCATGGCGGCGAAAATCATCGGAAGCGGAAACAATATGGCAAGCTATATTGTGCCGATGAGCGTCGTTGCGCTGTTCTATCTGGCGATTGTCTATCTGCTGACTTTTGCCATCAAAATGATCGAAAGGAGACTTCGTGCCGGTGATAAGCGTTAAAAATTTATATAAAGATTTTAAAGATCTTCGCGTTTTGGACGGAGTCTCGCTCGAAGTCAATCGCGGCGAAAAAATCGTCATCATCGGTGCCTCCGGAAGCGGAAAAAGCACGCTGCTGCGCTGCCTGAATTTTTTGGAAACACCGACATACGGAGAGATATGGTTGGAGGATCGCCTGCTCGGCAAGGCTGACCCGTACTTGCACTACGACGTCATTGCCGCATCGAATACCTATCAACATTTGTTGGCACAAAGCGGCGCGCTTCCCTCCCCCGAGAGCGGTTACTGCGACGAGATCATCGCCAAAATCAAGCGCGAGGAATTGCTGCGCCGGCACGAGGGGCGCGCCTATGCCAAGTTGCTTCGCAACGTGGAAAAAGTGCACGGTGAGGACATTAACCGTGCGCGGCAAAAAATGGGAATGGTTTTTCAACAATTTAATCTGTTTAACAATCTGACTGTCATGCAAAATCTGTCGCTTGCCCCCGTACAACTGAAATTGAAAACGGAGGAGCAAGCAAAGGAAACGGCGCTGTCGCTTCTGCGCCGCATCGGTTTGGAGGAAAAGGCCGACGTTTACCCCGCCAAACTGTCCGGCGGGCAAAAGCAGCGCATTGCGATCATACGCGCCTTGGCCATGAATCCGCAGGTGATGCTGTTCGACGAGCCGACATCGGCGCTGGATCCGGAAATGGTCGGCGAAGTGTTGGATCTGATGAAAGAGCTGGCACGCGAGGGAATGACCATGGTATGCGTGACGCACGAAATGGGATTTGCACGCGAGGTTGCCGATCGTGTGTTGTTTATGTGCGACGGGAAAATCGCAGAGGACGGAACGCCCGATGAAATTTTCAATCATCCCAAGCACCCGAAGTTACAGCAATTTTTAAACAGCGTTCTATAAATCAAACCGCGAGGGAGAAAGTTCTGAAAAGAGTTTTCTCCCCCGTCCGTTTTTCAAGGACTTTTTCCCTTTGCTTTTTGCCATCGACGCTACCGCGAAATCGCCGTTCCTTTACCGCAAATTTCGCTTCTGTTTGATGAAAAATTTCCCATTTTTTGATTCTTAAAAAAATTTAATCTGTTTTCAAAAAACTTTCTTAAAATATATGAAAAATAGGTCTTGACGAAAGCACAAAAAAGAGGTACAATATATAGTAGCAGTTATTTGCTTTTCGTAGTCCGAAAGCCAGAATAAGGGAGGTGCCGAATCTATGGAACAGCAGCAGTCGCAAAAGGAAAATTTGCCATTGCAAGAATCTCTTTCAAGCGCTTCAAACGCTTCAGCCGAGCCATCCGAATCGACATCCCTTGGCAATGCCTCTTCCGGCGGCGAGGGGATCGGCGAGAAGAAGACCGTCGGCTCGCGCGTCAAGTCCGCGTGGGCACCGGTCGCGATCGCACTCGCCCTTATCTTTTATTTGATCGCCAATCGCGACGCTTTTTCCGGCTTTTTCGGCGGGATCGTCGGTCTGCTCAATCCGATTTTATGGGGTGCTTTTGTGGCATATCTATGCAATCCCGTGCTGCGTTTTTGGGAAAGACGCGTGCTGAAAAACATTTCGTCGTTTCATGTTCGCCGCATGCTGGGAATTGTCCTGACCTATTTGTTCGTTATTTTGGTCGTTGCCGTTTTCGGTCTGATTTTGGTGCCCTCCCTGGTCGGCAGCATCCGCGACTTGATGGCGAATTTTGAAAACTATATCGCCGACGCCGTCACGTATATCAACAATTTCGCCGCAAAAATCATGGAAGCGTTTCCTTCGGATTCTACCGATGAGGTCAAAGATTTCATTTCCGTGGACACCATTCTGGAGGCGGTTCGTGCTCTGATCAGCAACGCGGGGGACATTTTCTCCTTGGCATTCGACTATATCGCCAACTACGCCTCTCAGCTGATCTCCGGCGTAACCGACGTCATCCTTGCCGTCTGCATCTCGTTCTATTTGTTAAGCTCCAAAGAGTTGCGCTTGGCTCAAACCCGCAAGTTAATCACCGCGTTTTGCACGCCCAAACTGCGCACCTTTGTGTTTAAGACGACGTCCATGATTCATAACACGTTCGGTCGCTATTTCCAAGGCGTTATTTTGGACGCTCTGATTGTGTTTGTGGTCAGTCTGATCGTTTTCTCCATCATGAATATTCCCAACACCATCATGATTTCGTTCATCATTGCCGTGACCAACGTCATCCCCGTGTTTGGACCTTTCCTTGGCGCCATTCCGTCCGCCTTTATCATTTTCATTATCGATCCCGCCAAAACCATTCCGTTCGTGATCGCCATTTTGATTATGCAGCAAATCGACGGTAACATCATCGCCCCGCGGATTCTGGGCGAATCCACCGGGATCAGCTCATTGTGCGTTGTGGTTTCCTTAGCCATCATGGGCGGTTTGTGGGGCATCTTCGGCATGGTGGTCGGCGTTCCGGTCTTCGCGGTTCTGGTGACGCTGATTCGCCAAGCGGCGGAATCCAAGCTGACCAAGAAAAATCTGTCCGCAGAGTTGGATGATTATTACGTCACGGAAGCGGAGTCGACCAAAGCGTCCTCCGCGGACGGCACCATTCAGAAAAAAAGACACCGCCTGCTTACCTTGTGGCACCGTGTTCTTTCGTACCTGCAAAAAGGCTGGAGCTATGCCAAGGGATTGGGTCTGCGCGCGCTCGGACATGCCCGCTATGTGACCGCGCTGATGGTTTACCGGTGCAAAGATAAAAAAACGGACAAAAACGGAGCCAAAAAGCCGAAGAAAGAATCGTTTTTACCCGACTCCTATCGGTCTTCCGCGTCGGTAGCGCCGGGGGCAAACAACGCTAAGGAAACCGTTCCGACCGCCGCTGACAGCCAAGACAACGGGGAACTGCCGCCGCTCGCTCCGTGCACATCGGATTCCGCATCACAAGGAGCTGATCATGAACGTGCCGAACGAGAGTAAAAATCAAAGTCAGTGCCTCAGTACCGATCCGACGTTGACCACCTTGCAAGACAATCTTTCCCTGACTCATTTTCGCTTGTGCCATTTGTTGGAATCCGCCTTGCTGCACAGTGATGAGTTGGCGAATCATTTGCAAGAGGTGCTTCCCGCCTCGATCAACTTTCTCTCCGACGCCGAAAAAATTCATTTGCGTGACGATATGGGAACGCTCCATGCACAGTTTTTGGAACGCCATGCCAAGGATAGTTCCCTTCCCGTCTCGCCCTTGTCCGCTCAAAAGCCTCGGTTGATGATGTTGTACCGCTCGCTGGGAACGGCCGAGCGTGTGGTCTTTTGCCGCACCTTGGCGCAAAGCGATCATGTCCCGCAACACATCCCCGAGTTGGTGCAGATGTTGTATGGACAAACAGATTCGATCGATAGGGAAATTGCCGGTCGCATTGCCTACCAGCGCAATATTTTTACCGACGAAGCTTATCTGCATTTTTCTCCGCAAATTCATGCGCCGAAAGCGACCTATGCCGGCAGTTTTTCCGGCGTGTGCGAGCAAGTATATAACGGGTTGTGCGAATATTGTATTCTCCCGCTTGAAAATTCGCAAGACGGAAAACTGCTGCGTTTTTACGATTTGATTCAAAAATACGAATTAAAAATTGTACTCACTTGCGACGTTACCGCGTCGGACAAGCGACAAACCACCACGTTCGGACTTTGCAAGCGGTCGTTGCAGGTGCCGGTCACGCTGCTTTACGGAAACCGCCGAAACACGTGCTTTGAGTTGATTTTCCGACAAGACAGCGACGATTATCCGAGCTTGACCGACCTGCTGATCGCCGCGCAAGCCTGCTCACTCAAAACCATCCGCGTGGATTGTCTGCCCAAATCCGATGACGAAATTATGATCGGCGCGGGATATCCGTTTGATATTTCCTTTGATTTGGAAAACGGTGACTTGCGCACGTTCTTGCTCTTTTTGGCATTGGATGCGCCGTTTTGTATGCCGCTTGGCATTTATTGCCACTTATAATCATCATAATACCACGAAAGAAAGAGGGTTTATCATGCATATTACCTACACGCCGCACGGCGTATGTTCCAAACAAATCGACATTGACGTAGAGGACGGAATCATCACCGCAGCCTCGTTTACCGGCGGATGTTCCGGCAATACCAAAGGCGTTACCGCTCTGTTGATCGGCATGCGGGTCGAAGACGCGATCGCGCGTCTGGACGGAATCCGCTGCGGATTAAAGAGCACCTCCTGCCCCGATCAGCTTGCCCGCGCGCTGAAAGAATTTGTCGAGCACAGCGCATAAAATGCGCGCAAGGGCCCATAACATAAAACAAGATTTTCGCTTTCCCCGCGTTTTTTGCCCCACGCAACACCCGAACGATGAAAGATGAAAGGAGCGTAATCCCTATGAATTATATGGAAAATTATCACCGCTGGCTGGAATCCGATCGATTGACAGCCGATGAAAAAGAAGAATTGATTTCGATTGAGCAAGACGAGCAAGAAATCAAAGAACGTTTTTCCTCATACCTTTCCTTTGGCACAGCCGGTCTTCGCGGCACCATGAAAGTCGGCATGAACGCGATGAACACACACACGGTAGCCTATGCCACGCAAGGCTTGGCAAAATTAATTTTAGACGAGGGGCGCGCACAAGACGGCGTGGTCATTGCCTACGATTGTCGTTATCATTCGCAAGAATTTGCCAAAACCGCCGCTTGCGTTTTGGCAGCTTCCGAGATTCCCGTTTATTTATTTGACGATTTGCGACCGACGCCGGAACTTTCTTTTGCCCTTCGCGAGCTTGGCTGCGTTGCCGGAATTAACATGACCGCGTCACACAATCCCAAGCAATACAACGGATACAAAGCCTACTGGGACGACGGCGCGCAGCTTCCGCCCGAGCACGCGGACGCTGTGGCAGAAGGCATGAAGTCCCTGGATATTTTCCAAGACGTGCGGAAGATCGACTACGACACCGCTTGTCAAAACGGTCTCATCACCCTGCTTGGCGCAGAGATGGATGAAAAATACTTGGCTGCCGTGCGCGAGCAGGCAGTCAACCCGGCAGCGGTCACGGAAGTGGCGGATGATCTTTGCATCGTTTACACCCCTCTGCACGGGACCGGGCACCGTTTGGTTCCGGAAATCTTGCGCCGACTCGGCATTAAACATTTGTACACCGTCGAGGAACAAATGGTCATTGACGGCGGATTCCCAACCGTTGCCAAGCCTAACCCGGAATATCCCGAGGTATTTCAACTGGGAATTGAGTTGGCAAACCGCGTCAACAGCGATTTGATTATTGCGACAGACCCGGATGCCGATCGCGTCGGCGTGGCAACCAGAACGCCGGACGGCTCGTTTTCCACCATTACGGGAAATCAGATGGGCGCGTTGCTAATGGATTATATCATCACGGCCTACGAAAAAACCGGCACCATGCCGAAGCACCCGTATGCGGTTAAAACCATCGTCACCTCGGAACTGGCGGCGAAAATTTGCAACGAGCACGGCGTCAAAATGCACAACGTGCTCACCGGTTTCAAATTCATCGGCGAGGTCATCAAAAATTATGAGCACGCGGGGTACGGCTCGTACTTGTTCGGTTTTGAAGAGAGTTACGGATATCTGAAAGGCACCTATGCCCGCGACAAAGACGCGGTTGTGGCGACCATGCTGATCGCGGAAATGACCGCCTATTATAAAGCGCGGAACATGACGCTCTTTGACGCACTGACCGCCTTGTTTGCCCGTTACGGCTTCAGCTATGAAACCAACGTGGAAATTTACATGGAGGGATTGGACGGAGCTGCGCGCATGGCAGCCTTGATGGACCGTTTGCGTCAAGAACCGCCGACCGCTTTTGGCGGCGTTCGGGTGGTTGAACTGCGCGATTACAAAATAGGAACTGTCACCGATTGCGTCACCGGAAAAACCGGAGAAACCGGTCTGCCGTCGTCCAACGTTCTCTACTATCGGCTGGAAAACGAAGATGTCATAGTCGCACGACCGTCGGGAACCGAGCCGAAAATCAAATTTTATTATCTGCTGCGCGGCAACTGCGAGTCGGATTGCAAGGCAAACATGGCGCGATACCAAGCAAGCCTTGACGCTATGGTTCAATCCTAAGAAGCAATGTCTGAAAAACGGGGGAATCCATCCGGACTCCCCCTTTAATTTTTGCTTTTTATCTTCGCACCGCTCAATTGCAGTAACAAATATAATAATTGCCATCTTTCAAAAGATATACATGACCGTCGTCGGCGGGATCTTTGTACAGCTGCATACCGAGCACATCTTGATTACCGGAAAACTCCCCGGAAACGCTTCCTCCATCCGGCGCAACATTTCGAATCACACCGACGAATTTCAGCGTACTGACCGTATTAACGTCCAAAATATTACCGGTATAAAGATAGAATTTTCCTTGACACGTGAGACCAGGAGCGGTTTCGCCTCCAACATCATCATCCGCACGCGAAATCGGATCCCGAGAAGTGGTCGTTGTTCCATCATAACGGAATGCCAAGTACTTCCCCTCCGAGAGAAGATACAAACAATCTGCCGATCCTTCAAGGACAAACAAGTCCGCGCCAATATAGCCGCAATTGGACTGTAACTCCTCCGTCGGCACTTGATCATCGGAGATCGTGCTTTCAACAGAACCGATTTTTTCCAAGCCGGAAAGATTTTTCTTCGTTTTTCCCAAACTTGCCATGTAAATCCGCCCCTCATAGCAAATCATCGGCGCGCGTTCCCACGCGTATATCGGATTCGGGAGTTCCGCATGCTCACCGGTAGGGACCTGCCGATCCTCCGCATCCCGAAGATCCACCTCATCGGACGGTTCTTCCACATCTTGTAGTTTTCCGAAATAGGAAGAGCAAGCACATAAAGTAAAGAGCAGTGCAAACGCGATAAAAATAAAACCACACTGACGCATAAACGACCTCCTTGAGTTGTTTATCAACAAGAAACTTGTTATATCAATTTATTTTAACACACGACTCGCCGCTTGTCAATGGTCACATTGCACAAACATCTCTCCGTTTTTTTGTGCAATATAACGAACTAACGGCATTACTTTGTCTCCTTCTCGGAGAATCGGATGTTGCTCCAAAGGGGGAAAGAAACGCCCATTTTTTCCAAGGACGTTATGCAAAAACTTGTAGTTGCTCAGCTTTCCCGGTCAGACGGGTTATTCTGCGCACCTCGTTGTTAGTTTAGATTAAAAACTGTTTATTTTTTAGCGCCTATTCAAAAAATAATGATATCCAATTATGATAAACAGTTATTTTTCCATGCAAATTCGACTCTTTGACATACGTCTAATAATTGATCTTTTTTCAACAACGCATCTAACCACTCGGAAGGAATGGTGTGCATACCATAAATTATGCCAGCCATTGAGCCGGCAATTGCTGCTATTGTGTCTGTGTCTCTGCCTAAATTAACAGCCCTCAATACGGTTTCTTTATAGCTGTTTGAGGTTAAAACACACCAAATTGCAGCTTCTAACGTATGAACTACATAGCCGCTGCTCTCAATTGTGCTCTCCTTTGCTAATTCCAATCGTGAAAATAATAGCCTATCAAATGCCGCAAGTTCATCTTCGGATTTAAACAATTTTGCTGATTTTTTCAACCCTATTTTCACCGCTCGCCAATTTGGTTTCTGATATAATTCATATATAATCAAAGCATATATTTTACAAGCAAGGATTGCTCGTGGGTGAGAGTGTGTCAGTAAAGAACCATTCGTCACATCAATCATAATTTGATTAAGTTCTTTCCTGCGATATATTCCAAAAAGAACAAACGGTAATATCCTCATTAGTGAACCATTTCCTATGCTGTTTTCATCCGAGCTTCCACACTCTAAAGGGGCAATGTGATTATATCGATAGTTGTAAATTGCAGTATTAATAGTATTTCCGCAATCGAAAGTTACTCCCTCTGGCGTATATACGCCATTCGTTCTCCAATCGCAGAAATTCTTCATAATCAAGTCATAATCGAGAGTATTGGTAATTGCCTCCAAAGTAGCAATTATCATACTTGTATCATCTGACCAAGATCCGGCGGGAACATCATACGCGCCATATCCAATCATGGACTCAATAGGCTTATCACGCAAAAAGCTTCTGCTTTTCCCTTCCACCGGCACGCCAAGAGCATCGCCAACCGCAAATCCTATAACTGCATTCTGTATAAACAATTGTCTTTTCATATAATCAAACCTCGTTTAATTTTCGGTAACTTTAAAAAATTGTTTATCTGCGAAAAACAAATAGAATTTTAAAGAACAAAAACAAGACAGACAATATCAATATATGTACCGCTGCAAAAATCAAAAGCATGATACTTCCGACAATCACAGTCATCGTAGAGCTCCCCAGCCTAAGCCATTTTGTTACTAACAGAATCGGCGGGGTGGTAAATTGTGAAAACCCATCTCTAATATAACTTATACTTTCAGTTACATAATTCTTGATTACTTGGATATATTCGCTATATCCACACTGAATGATATAAGCAGACAATATAGTCGCTGAACTGCAATAAGATTCGCTAATTCTTGTTATATAGTTTGTTGTTGATACCGCTGCCGATATGCCCAAGCCGATTAAGACAAATATGACAAGGGAAACAATCGCAACAGCCATGACCAACCCAATCGCTACAACAATTAAACAAAGATAAAGAAGCAGAATAAGCAGAGAGACCATTGAGCCAAATACCAAAATGGACAATCCAGAAAACAAACATATCCACTTTTTAAAGCTCAAGAAGCGATAAAAGCCAATCTTGCCAAAAAAAGTTTTTGTGTTACCGATATTATAGCTCCATGCACCTTTCATTGTTTCCCAACTAATCTTGATCCAACGATACACAAAAGTGGGCACAATCCAGCCACTTGGCTTATAAACATGGGCATATGATCTGATACTATCTCTCAATGCTGCTATATAATTTTTAATCGTAAGTATTGTTCCGATGACACAGCTTATCAGCAATACAATGCCCAGTGCTATAGCCAATGCATACATGGCAAAATACGCCACTGCAACAGCAATGATTACACTGATAATAATTGTAGTCAAACATCCTGCGTTATTGTCATCCTCAACTCGTACATATTTTGCCATTACAGATCCTCCAATTGCCACCTATCTGCGCTTAAATGCGCGAATATAATTGATAAATCCAATAATAACGCCGATTATCGCAATACCTACAACGATCGAAATCCAAACGTTACTCCAATCTTTTACCGACTGAACATCGCCGCAATGAACACACTTTTTCTCTTTTACAATCGGAGGGATTAACTTGTTTCCACTCACAACCGTCCAATCGCTATACTCATGGGTCAACCGGTTAATCGTTGCTGTTTCGACATCTCCGCAAAGAGAACACGTCCGTGTGCTTTCTCCAGCGCTATGGCATGTAGCCTCTGCAGTCACACACCAATCATCATAATCGTGTGGCAGCATCTCAATTTCTGCGATGATCTCTGCCCCGCAACCGGTACAAACTTTTTT
>CAZDOX010000014.1:0-12609 GCA_964507155.1 uncultured Lachnospiraceae bacterium | reverse complement strand
TGGTGCATGTAGCGTTTTTCGGTTTCGTTATCGATGCCGTCGAGCATTTGCGCCTCGTCCAGCGTTCCCAGCGTTGCGACGGTCAGCACCTGCGTTTGTCCGCGGGTAAAGAGACCCGAACCATGTGCGCGCGGGAGAACGCCGACCTCGCTGGTCAACGGGCGAATTTGGTTCATCGCACGACCGTCGACACGCTTTTTGTCGACCAACAACCAGCGACGAACAATCTTCTTTTGCAGCTTATAAACCAACTCTTCCATAATATCGCCGATCTGGGGATATTCTTCGCCGAATTTTTCAACGATGGCGTCCATGATCGGAACCATTTTTGCGTCGCGAACCGTCTTGTCATCGGTGTCCAGCGCGTCCATAATGTCATGCTCAAACGCGTCGAATACGCGGTCAAACAAGTCGTGATCCAGCTCGCAGGAGGGATAATCGAATTTTTCTTTTCCGATTTCGTCGACGATGGCGTTGATGAATTCCAGAACGCCTTGGTTTTCTTGGTGCGCGAGCATGATGGCGTCATACATGACGTCGTCGGGAACTTCGTTTGCGCCGGCTTCGATCATGACGACTTTTTCGGTGGAAGACGCGACCGTCAACTCAAGGTCGGAGACTTTGCGTTGTTCTTCGGTGGGATTGACCACCGGCTTTCCGTCCACCAGACCGATATGCACACCGGAGATCGGACCGTTCCACGGAATATCGGAGACAGCCAGAGCGGTCGAAGCGCCGATCATGGCGGCAACTTCCGGCTCACAGTCGGGATCTACGGACATGACGGTCAGGGTCAGTGCAATATCGTTGCGCAAATCTTTCGGGAACAGCGGACGAATGGGGCGGTCAATGACGCGGGACGTCAAGACGGCTTTTTCGGACGGTTTTCCCTCTCTTTTGAGATATCCGCCGGGGATCTTTCCCGCAGCGTACATTCTTTCCTCAAAATCGACCGAAAGGGGCAAAAAATCGATTCCGTCGCGCGGTTTTGCCGACGCGGTAGCGCAGCAAAGAACGCAGGTGTCGCCGTAGCGCACCAAAACGGAACCGTTGGCAAGACCTGCGATCTTGCCGAATTCCATGGTCAAAGGTCTGCCCGCCAAGGTGTAGTGGAAGACCTTGTGATTTTTGAATTGCATCTCGGAACTTGTGATGGTAAAAGGCATAATTTTTTCCTCCGTTTTTATTTAGGTACATCCGTTCCGAGGTTTAACACTTAACCGCGCGGTGAACGGGCAACGTGCGGTTGACCGTGCGGTTAAATGCTAAATCCGTGGGGAAGGGATGGACTTTTCTTGAAAATGAAAATAAAAATAAATGAGCCGAAAAGCAGAAATACCGGAGGGAGGAACAAAGATCTCTTTGCCGTGTTCCTCGCTCCGGGTGCATGCTTAGATTACTTTCTCAGATTGAGTTTCGCAATGATCGCACGGTAACGCTCGATATCGGTTTTCTGCAGGTAACCCAGAAGATTTCTTCTGTGGCCAACCATTTTTTGCAGACCTCTGCGGCTGTGGAAATCCTTGGGATTAGCCTTGAGGTGCTCGGTCAAGTTTGCAATTCTTGCGGTCAAGATTGCCACCTGAACCTCGGGAGAACCGGTATCGCCCTCGTGGACGGCATAGGTCTCGATAATCTTTTGCTTTTCATCTTTTTGCATGGTCATGGTAGTATTCACCTTTCCGAAATAAAATGATTTGACGGCAGAAGCAACTCAGGGATCGGCGGGTGAATGTACACGGGAAGTGCCGTGCGGTGCCCGATGACCGAGTTGACGCCATACGCAGATATTATACCATGTTTTTGCTCATTTGTAAAGGGGATTCCGAGATTTAATTTCAACTTTTTTGTAAATTTTATCATTTTTTTGCGTTTTCGCATTTTGCCGAGCGGCGCCCCACGATGGTTCCGCCCCCGAGGTAGCAGCCGCGCAGTACAGCCGGTGCTGCCCTCACCCCCTGCCCCCTCTCCCGCACGCGGGCGAGGGGGTGCCCTTAGCTTTTCTTGTCAGGGGAGCAAGCTCCCCTGACGACCCCACGGCGGTTGACGGCAAGATGGCTGAAAATTTTTGCACCGCCATTGGAGCAGCAGCCATCCTTTTTATAAAAAATTCTTGAAAAGGGGTGTGGGGAAAAACTTCTTTTAAGAAGTTTTTCCCTGCGTTCCTACCCCGATATTCGGCGCTCCACGTGTTCCCACACAAAACGAGCATACCCGTACCAGCAGCGACGAAACGATCGCAATCGGTGACGGATATGCTCTTGTTCTATTGGAATCGACGATTTATGCCAGCGCGATGGTCAAAATTTTCTTTGCGGGCACTTCAAGAACCAATTTGCCGTCGACGATGGAGAGATCCTCCAACTTTTCTTCGCCCATGGTGGTCAAAGCGGCCGTTTTGAACATCGGGTTCAGTGTCATGGTCAACGTGACGGTTTGCGTGTCGATGTTAAACAAACGCAAAATCACCGCATTGCTGTCCTCGGCTTTTTTGAACGCGGACATCCGAATCAATTCGTTATCGAAAGAAACGTAGGAAGCAGCGGCAGGCGATGATCCGGTATGAATGTCCGTGCCGATGGCAACGACCGCATTACCGGCAAAGACGTAACCCAGACCGTATGCTTCAGCTTGACGATCGGTTTCATAGGGAACGACCGCGTATTCCAGCGTGTACTCCCCTTTGCACTGACCTTTCGGCGTGGGGAATACGCCCCAGTCGCCGATCTGACCGATGCAGCGCAGCAGCGTGATGGCGATGGTGTTCTTTCCGTTGCGCAAAATTTCATATTCGCACAAGCCGCGATTGGCAACCATCAAAGCGTCGCCGCCTTGCTCGGTTTCCAACGTGACAAAGGCTTGATCTCTTTGCGTGTTGTAGGGAATTTGCCAAGTTTGCGCGGGTTCGATGTTCCGACGAACCAAGTCAAACTGTCCCTCGGCCAGCACGGTCGTCGTTTGAATTTCGCTATCAAACAACGCGCGGATCCGATGATCCTCGGCACGGTTGCAGATCACCGTTTTGATGTCGGCGCGCGCGATTTTATCCGACAAGGTGACATAGGTGGTGATGTCGGCGTCGATGGGGAGGGAAACCTCAACCTTAAACGTTACGGAGAACGGCGTGACATGATCCGCGGTAATGGTGGCTTTCGTGTTGGCGTTGGTGACGGGTGTGTCGCCGTCTACCGGCCAATAGTTGTACAAGTTGCCGCAATCTTTGGCATCTTCAAACAAGTTCTGGTTGGCATATACACGCCCCGAGCGCTTGTTGGTCAAATTGAACGTGCCGTTTTCGTTGAATTGCACGCGGACAAACTCATTCTCCATGAAATCCTTGCCGTAAGCGACGGCACAGTTTTGCGTGGAGGACTGCTTTTTCACAGCGAAGACATGATAGCCGATGCCATGCGTCTTGACCTGCATGCAAACTTCAAAGCGATTGACATATTTCGGCTGACGGAAACGATCGTCCGGCAGAGTGTAGGTGAACTGGTTGCGGATTAACTTGGTTTCGGCGGGGATCGGGTTTCCGTTTTCGTCGAAGATGGAAATGGCGTCCACATCGTCGTTTTTATCAAAGTCGACATTGGCGTGCACCGTGACGATCGAGTCGTTCGGCTCCAGCGACAGCACGACAATTGCCCGATCGCCGTCGACGTGCGAGGTGTCGATGGTTGCGGCAAGATAATCCAGCGAGCCGTCGCGCAGACCCTCGGTACATGCGATGGCCTTGGCAAAACGCTGCTTCATTTCGTCGTAAATTTCATCGCAAGAGCAAGAGCAAATCGAATCATGCGGGTGATTTTGCATCAATTTGCGCCATGCGTAGGTGAAGAAGTCTTGCTTGTACTTGCCGCCGTTCAGCATGGAGACGACAGAGGCGGGTTCGGCAATTCTCTCCAGCAAATGTTGCGCGTCGTGGTTGTCTTGCTTAATATCAACGCGTGCCGAAGCTGTGTTGATCAAATTGTTGTGTCCCGAGGTCAGCTGCCCGGCGATTTCACCCTCAAACACGGACAAATTGTCTTTGTTCTTGCGAATTTCTTCGATGTACTCACCAAAGTTGGATTGTTTGACGATGACGTCGTCCTGCACCTCGTTGGCCAGCTTGATGACTTCGTGAAGATTCATCTGAATGGGCTGGTGGTCGCATCCGTTCATGCCGAGCAGGTGATCGGTGGTGGCAAAACGCGAGGTGGCAGCGACAATATTCTTGAGGCGTTGCTTCAAAGCCTCCGGATCGGAGGGAAGCTCCATCGCGTTATGATACCAGTTGGCAAACATGACGCCGATGATTTCGGAACCGTCCGGCGCGCGCCAGATCAGCTCGCTCTTGGTCACGCCGCTTTGCTTGACCACTTCGTTGTCGGTGCCGATGTCGTTGACGCCGCGACCGAAAATGGCGTTGTCAAAGCCGAATCCGCGGACAATTTGAGGCGCCTGCGAAACATTTCCGAACGAATCCGGGAAGTAGCCGCTGTGTACCGGCTCGGCGCCGATTTCACGGCAAAAACGAATACCGTACAGCATGTTGCGCACATTGGCTTCTCCGCTGGTGAGGTACTCATCCTGCAGCTGGTACCACGGACCGATCTGAATCCGACCGGCACGAATGAGACGGAACAGCCGTTCTTTCATCTGGGGGCGAATTTCCAAGTAATCTTCCACCACGATAAATTGCCCGTCCATGTGGTAGTAGGTGTAATCTTCGTTTTCTTCCATCACTTGAATGAGATTATCAAATAAATCGATCAAGCGAATCCGGTGTTTTTCAAAGGGCATGTACCATTCTCTGTCCCAGTGGGAGTGAGGAATGATGTGTAGTGTTTTTTTCATGATCACAACTCCTTATGCATGCAATCGTTTCAACCGAGCATCTTTTGCGCCTTGCCGATTCACCGTGCCGGGGAATGGACATACCGGCGGCATTTGACGGTAATCGACAGACGGAGCGGTCAGCCACGGCTACGTTGCGTATATTATATCATGGGATTTGCCGCAAGTCAAGCGATTATGAAAAAGATTTTTCGGTTATTTTTCGCCGAAATTGTTCGCGGGACGGTTGACATATTCGGAAAAATATAGTATACTGAAACGGCATCATTGAGCCAAGAACGGATCGGTGAGTAAAACTTTCGCAAGTAAAGAAAACGGGCAAGTAATAGGAAAAATAGGGAGAGGATGAACCATGATGGAATACAGAAAACTGCCGCACGGCAGTGAGAATGAGAAATTCAGTGTGATCGGTCTTGGTATGGGAGGTATCGGTAAAACGCCTGCCGCCGAGATTGAGGCGATGATACGCAAAGCGATCGAAAACGGCATCAATTTTTTTGATCTTTGCACTGCAGGGGCGTCCTACGCGCCTATCGGCAGGGCCATTCGAAATTGTCGTGATCGGGTGTTCTTACAAGTGCATTTCGGCGCGGTTTACGACGAAAACGGAGAGTACGGTTGGTGCCGTGATTTCGAGACGATCAAAAAGACTTTTCATTGGGAGCTGGAACAGCTTGGCACGGATTACGTGGATTTCGGTTTCCTTCATTGCGTAGATGATGACGAGGATTTTGATCGGCTTTGTGAGATCGGCGTCCCGGATTACATCAAAGAGTTGAAAGAAAAAGGGACCGTCCGTCACATCGGCTTTTCCTCACACACGCCGAGTGTGGCAAACCGTATCATCGATACGGGACTTGTGGATATGATGATGTTTTCGCTTAATCCCGCTTATGATTTTGAAAAGGGAGACGAATACGGTGTCGGCTCGGTCAACGAGCGCTTTGAACTGTTCAGGCGTTGTGAGCGTGAGGGCGTCGGTATTTCGGTCATGAAACCCTTTTTCGCAGGGCAGCTTTTGTCCGCTGATCAATCTCCCTTTGGAGTAGCGCTTACGCACAATCAATGCTTGCAATACGCCATCGACCGCCCGGGCGTTCTGACTGTCGTTCCCGGCGTTCAGACGATGGAGCATCTTGATACGATTTTAAAGTTCTTAAGCGCTACGGATGAGGAAAAGGATTATTCGATCATCGGTTCGTTTACCGCAGATACCATCATAGGCACTTGCGTCTATTGCAACCATTGCCAGCCTTGCCCGGCAGGCATTGACATCGGTCTGGTCAACAAATATTATGACCTTGCACTGGCAGGGGATACCATCGCCGCAAATCACTATACCAAGTTGTCGGTCAATGCCGCGTCTTGTCTGCATTGCGGTCACTGCGAGAGCCGCTGTCCGTTCTCGGTGAAGCAGGAAAGCAGAATGGATGAAATTCGCGCGTATTTTGACCAAAGGTGAATCGCTGCGCCCGCGATACGTTCAAAACAATCCTTAACTTAAAAATTCAGGCACCTTGCAAGCGTGATTTGCCGCGTCAAGGTGCCTATTATTTATTACTTTGCTTTATTCGTTTTATTCGTTTTATTCGCTTTATTCACTGTCTGCCACGGCAATGCCCAGCTCGCCGAGCGCCTTGGGATCCGGCTCGGAGGGAGCTTTGGTCATCAATTCGGAGGCATTTTGTACTTTCGGGAAAGCGATTACGTCTCGAATGTCTTCAATGCCCAGCAGCGTTGCGATCAATCGATCAAATCCAAACGCCAGACCACCGTGCGGAGGAACGCCGTACTTAAATGCGTCCAGCAGATAGCCGAATTTCAGCGTTGCTTCTTCCCGTGACATGCCCAGCACGTCGAACATTTTGCTCTGAATGGCTGCGTCGTGAATACGGATCGAACCACCGCCGACTTCGGTTCCGTTGATAACAAAGTCATACGCTTTGGCGCGAACTCTGCCGGGGTCGCTGTCGATGTACGGCAGATCCTCGTCCATCGGCGAGGTGAACGGGTGGTGCTTGGCATAGAAACGTCCGTCTTCTTCGCTGTATTCCAGCAGCGGGAATTCGGTTACCCACAGCATTTTGAAGTCCATCGGATCCAATAATCCCAACCGCTTTGCACACTCGCAACGCAGCGCGCCGAGCGAAGCAAATACCGTATCGTTTTTAGCGTCGGCGACAATCAAAAGTAGGTCGCCTGCCTCAGCCTCCAACACGGATCGGACGGCGGATGTTTCGTCCTCGGTTAAGAATTTGGCGAACGACGAAGAAATGTCCCCGTTTTCTGCCCATTTGAGCCAAGCCAAACCTTTTGCACCGTACGTTTTTACGAATTCAACCAGCGAATCGATTTCTTTTCTGGAAAAATGCGCACCGCCCTTGACGTTGATGCCGCGCACGGAGCCGCCTGCGGCAATGGCACCGGCAAACACACCGAATCCGCATCCGGCCAACGCGTCGGACAAATTCTTCAGTTCAAAGCCGAAACGCATGTCCGGCTTGTCCGAGCCGAAACGTTCCATCGCTTGCGCGTAAGGCATACGCAGCACATCGCCCTCGATTTCTTTGCCGAAAAACTCACGGAATACCGTTTTGATAAACCCTTCATGCATCTGCATGACGTCATCTGCGGTGACAAAGCTCATTTCCGTATCGATTTGCGTAAATTCCGGCTGACGATCGGCACGCAAATCTTCGTCGCGATAGCAACGGGCAATTTGAAAATAACGGTCAAAACCGGCGACCATCAGCAGTTGCTTGTACAGCTGCGGCGACTGCGGCAGTGCATAGAATTTTCCTTTGTGAATCCGAGAGGGAACCAAATAATCGCGCGCGCCTTCCGGGGTCGGTTTGCAAAGATTCGGCGTTTCAATATCGATGAAACCGTGCTCGGCATAGTAGTCACGGGCGATTTTTGCCACGCGAGAGCGCGCCATCAAATTTCTCTGCATATCCGGACGGCGCAAATCCAGATACCGATGCTTCAATCGCAGTTCCGCGTTGACGCGGCTGTCTTCAACAATCTCAAACGGAGGCGTCTGGGAAGCGGAGAGAATTTCCAACCATTCGACAAACACCTCAATCTCACCCGTGGGAAGGTTGGAATTGACCGCACCGTCGGCGCGGCGGCGAACCGTTCCTTTGGCGCACAGCACATACTCGGAACGAACGGAAAATGCGCGATCAAAGATGGAGCGCTCGGAAGCATCGTCGAAAGCCAGCTGCACGATTCCCGTGCGGTCGCGCAAATCGATAAAAATCAACGAGCCAAGGTCTCTTTGTTTTTGCACCCACCCCATCAAGCAGACGTGCTGACCGACATGTTGTGCCGTCAACTCGCCGCACATATGGGTGCGTTTATCTTCCGATGTCAGTAAATATCCCATTATGTATACCTCTTAATTCCATCCCGCGTCACTCGTCACTCATCAATTTCGCTGCGTCAAGATGGCTTGAATTTATTACGCGTCCATTATAGCACGATCGGAGAAAAAAGTCAATAATATTTCCGAAAAAAGTGGTGGGTGGTCTGCGCTGTAAGAGAATGACCCCAAAATCGGTCAGCGATTATTTCCCCCTCAGCCATTGCACAGCCAGGTCCACTTCTCGCTGCGTTTGCGCCTGCAGAGCAAACGAAACGGCAGGATTTTCGGTGTCGGACAGATCAAATGCGTCCAGCGCGGTGCGATCGGCGGCAATTGTTCCTCGTGTGAGAACCATATCGGATATTTTTAACGTCAATTCATCGGTGGTAAAGAGGAAAATCCGAATGTTGTTCAGTTGCGTCATTTGGCTAAACTTGCTGGAAACCGCTTTGCTGATGGGAAGCAGCAGATGATTCCAACCGGCTTCCAATTCCAATGTCTGCAACCGATAGGAAATTTCGATATTGTCAATCTGCTGGGATAGCTCAATGTCGCCCGATTTGATACAATTCGGATCGTCCACATACAGCCACATCTCCAGGTACCATTCGCTCCAATCCTCCGGAAGAGCAACGTGCAATTGATCGCTCTTGTTAAACAAGTGCGGGTTGTTATTGTCAGAGGTCACGGTCAAAGCAGGGGTTCCCGCCGGGGAGAGTTGAGAATCCAAGCCGCCTTCTCCGCCGCCAACGGTCCATTGCCCAAGGTCACAGCAGAGATCCAGCACAATATATTTATCGGATACGTCGCCGCTGAGATAGAGATTATTCTGCAGATCGAATATTTGTGCTACGGCATCTTTTGCCGCGGTCTTGTCCGCCGTCACGGATTCCAACAAAAAGGTGATGGTCTGATCCGCTTCCCGGAGGGAAGCTGCCGCATAAACGTCGGTTTGCGTCAAGTAATACTGCCGCGTAAAGTCAGCTTGTATTTGTGCAAGATCGGAAAAATCACAATCCCACCCGGTCAGTTCAGCGATTTTTTCTGCAACGGTCATGCTGCGATTGATTGCGGTTTGAATGGTCGGATGCCCGGCAACGCCGATACCCTCCGTGAGGGAGGAGATTGGCTTCAAACTCAGGTAAGTGACATGGTCATCCGCATAATCGCGGCAAAATTCTTGAACCGCTTGTTCAATGGCAGAAGCGTAGTTGGTCGACATAATCCCGTACAGCCACAAAATTTCGGCGTCCGGATTACAAGTGCGAACAAGCTCCAAAAAGCTGTACGCTTGTTCTTTCATCTGCTTGGCGGTAACGGCTACGTTGTTGATGGTGGCGCTTTGATCGTTGGTTCCCAAATTGATGACCACCACGTCAACCGGATTGGCATCAAAATCCCACGGTTGGTCGGAAGCTGCGACGCCGGCATCATCCAGCATTGCCGTTTTTTCATAGTAATCGACCCACGACGTTTTGTTGGAGCCTTGCAGGAATACCATTCCGCTTCGCGCAACGATTTGCGCTTCGGCACCAAGTGCGCGAGATGCTAAGGTAGCATAGGTCAGCGTTCCGTCTTCCGTTTCTGTGGTAAAATTCGAATTGTTTCCGGAGAGCCACATGTTGCCAAAGCCACACGTAATGGAGTCGCCGATAAATTCAATGGTGCGCGTTTTGGCGGCAGGCGCAGTTTTGCTAATCACGCTACCCTCGGCAGGGCGGAGCGCAGAGACGGTAATGGTGGGCGAGGTGCCGTAGGAGGCTTCGTTTCTCTTTCGAACCTCCAAAACGTGCACGCCGTCTTCCAATCCGTCGATCAAGGTGTATTGGCGATTTCCGTTGACACAGACTGTGTTGACCGGAATCGGTTCACCGTCCAAGTAAATATTTAGATAACCGTAAAAATGCTCGTTCCTCGGGGTGGTAATTTGCAAATCCGCGCTCATTCCCGTTCCCTTAAAGCAAAGGGAGAAGCCGCTGTTGGTCCAAAAAAGTCGCAGCTTTCCGTCGACAACAGGGACTCTGCCGTGCAGGGTCAACCCATCGGTGATTTCGTTTTGAGCGGACATCCAGACGTTTTCAGCGTCATTGGGAGTATCGTTGGTATCATCGGGATCGGTCGGATTTTGCGGATTGTCCGGTTCGTCCGGCAACGTGTTGCCATAACATGCGGCAAGCAACGGAAGTAACAGCAGTGCGGTCAAACATAAGCTGATCATACGGTATTTCATAGTCTTCCTCCATAAAGATTAAAACAACGGAGTAGGATAAGCGCCGTTTTGAATCAGCTGCCGAAGTGACGCGACCACGGACGGTTTATCTTCCTTGTAAGTCACGCCGAACCACTGATCGTCCGTCGGCAGCAGCTGTACCGTCGCGTCGCCGCTCCTCAGCAAGCGATCGATTTCATTGGGAAGCAGGTACTCGGCTTTCAGATCGCCTTCCTTGATCTGATCCAGAAAAGAGGGGAAGCCTTGATACAACGACTCGATCAGTGCGGGGGTCAATCCCCACATATTCATGGAGACATAGGTTTTGGGATCGATTTCTTCCCAAGATTTACCGTCTGCGCTCGGAACGGCGGCACCGTGCGCCGTTTTGGTAATGTGGTGTGTTTCGGTGACGGAGAGCAGCCGATGATCGGAATCGGTCAGGCAAACGCCGCGCGAAACACCGCCGTTATCGCTTAACGTGTTTTCCAGTATGTAACCCGCCATGCAGAAATTCATGCTGTCCGGGGAGCAGTGCTCCGTTAAGTGGTCATGAATCAGCTTGAACCCTTTTTTGCCGTAATAATCGTCGGCGTTGATGACGGCGAACGGCTCGTTGACCACGCCGCGGCATGCCATCAGCGCTTGCGCGGTCCCCCACGGCTTGGTACGACCTGCCGGAACGCGGTATCCGTCCGGAAGATCATCGATGGATTGATAGACGTAGGTACAAGGGCAAATCTTCTCCATTTTGTTGCCGATAATTTCTTTGAAATCTTGTTCAATATCACGTCGAATGATAAAAACCACGCGATCAAATCCCGCCGCCAGCGCATCGTAAATCGAATAGTGCATGATGATTTCCCCATTGGGACCCATATGCTCCAATTGCTTGATTCCGCCGCCGAAACGAGAGCCGATGCCGGCTGCCAAAATAACCAGAGATGTTTTCATTGTTGTGGGTATTCCTTTCCGTTTTTTATTAAAGTAAGTATACACCAAAACGGTTCGTTTGTCAATGGATTTTTAACGAATGAAAGTATTTTCTCATAATGTATTGACAAACGAAAATGGCTGTGATAAAATGACCGTAATACCGATAACTTTTTGTCGCGAAAAACAAAAAAGTCGAAAAGTTGAAAAGGAGACGGGAACATGGAAAAAATCATGCGAATCGGAATTTTCGGGACGTTGCGCGGTGCGTCATTTGTGGATATTTTTCAGAAGATGGACGGCGCAAAAGTCACGGCTGTGTGCGACAACCAAGAACATTCTCTCCAACAAGTGAAGGGGATTCTTCATGAGGATGTGGCGATCTTTACGGATTTTGACGCGTTCATCGACAGCGGATTGTTTGACGCCGTCATGCTTTGCAATTATTTTTATGAGCATGCGCCGTTCGCCATCCGTGCCATGGAGCGCGGAATCCATGTGTTGAGCGAATGTACCCCCGCGCTGACTATGGCGGAGTGCGTCGCGTTATGCCGTACCGTCGAAAAAACGGGATGTAAGTATATGTTGGCGGAAAATTATCCTTTCTTCGCTTGCAATATGGAAATGAAACGTCGCTACGATACCGGAAATTTCGGCAAAGCGGTCTACTGCGAGGGTGAGTATAACCACCCGGTGACGCCTCACGATAAAAATATGCTTGCACCTGGCGTGCTGCATTGGCGCAACTGGTTGCCCCGCTGCTATTACCTGACGCATGCGCTGGCTCCCATTTTGTATATCACGGGAAATCGCTTAAAGGCGGTCAACTGCAAGCAGGTGTTTGCGCCGGATACGCTGCGGGGAACTGCGTGCCGCGTGGGGGATTTGGTTGCTATCATGCTGTGTGAGATGGAGGACGGTTCTCTGGCACGTGTGACGGGGTGCGCGGCATGGGGCGGTCACGGAAATTGGTATCGCATTTGCGCGGAAAAGGGAAACATGGAAAATGTACGCGGCTCGCTGGAAGAAATTCGCGTCCAATACAACAGCTGGCAAATTCCCGACGGCGAGGGCGAGATCAGTACCCAGGCGGCACGTTGGTACGAGGACGAGACGCTTAACGCCATGCCCGGTCATGCGGGACACGGCGGAGGAGATTTCTGGGTCGCTTATCATTTCATGAAGTATGTCACGGAAGATCAAGAACCTTTTTTCAATGTCTACCGATCGGTAGCCATGTCCGCAACGGCAATTTTGGCGC
>CAZDOX010000013.1:0-12683 GCA_964507155.1 uncultured Lachnospiraceae bacterium | reverse complement strand
CTCTTGGTATGGTTGAAACCCGCGGCCTGGTTGCCGCAATTGAGGCTGCTGATGCAATGTGCAAGGCTGCAAACGTTGTTCTGATCGGCTCCGAGAAAATCGGTTCCGGTTTGGTCAGCGTGATGGTTCGCGGTGATGTCGGCGCGGTTAAGGCTGCTGTTGAAGCAGGCGGCGCTGCTGCTGCTAACCTTGGCGAAGTCGTGGCAACCCACGTCATCCCCAGACCCCATGGCGATGTGGAAAAGGTTCTGCCGAAGATCGGCTAATCTTTCGTTCCTATCCCGGTGCGTCGCGTGGCGCCGCCACGCGACGCACAGTCCTTGACAGAGAATTATTGCCGATCGGCGAAGGCTTTAGTCGCCGAACATAGTAATAGTAAACATAGTACATGTGTGAATTTTTTCGCGAGAGATTCTCGCCGCGCTGCGCGATGCTCGCCCATGTCGCGCGATGTTGCCGTTATTCGGCTTTGGGCATGAAAAATATCAATAATAAAAACGTAAATTTTGATCATTATCACATTTGATATAGATATGTTATAGAAGAAAAGAGGCTTTTTTACGATGGAGTACAGTGCATCTACCGTGGCTGAAATGGTCAAAAAAGTTCTGGCTGAGCTGGATCATGGCGCACCGTCGAAATCCGACAGCGCTGAACCTTGCGGCGATCGCGCGGGTGAGATCCCGGTTGGCATTTCCAATCGCCACATTCACTTGTCGCGCGCAGACGTAGATACTTTATTCGGCGCAGGCTACGAACTCACCCCGATGAAAGATCTTTCTCAGCCGGGGCAGTATGCATGCAAAGAAACATTGACGCTTCTGGGTCCCTCTATGCGAGCGATCGAGGGCGTGCGCGTCTTGGGACCGATTCGCAAGGCGTCCCAAGTCGAAATTTCCAAGACGGATTCCTTTACATTGAAAGTGAAACCGCCTGTGCGCGAATCCGGGAAAATCGAGGGTTCCGCACCGGTCATTATCGTCGGCCCGAAGGGAATT
This sequence comes from uncultured Lachnospiraceae bacterium, assembly GCA_964507155.1. Classification (GTDB taxonomy): domain Bacteria; phylum Bacillota; class Clostridia; order Oscillospirales; family CAG-272; genus SIG644. The sequence goes on along the minus strand of CAZDOX010000013.1, from coordinate 11,685 downwards.
GTTTCTCTGAAAGAGGGGTGCATTATTGCCAACCGACATATTCACATGAGTCCGGATGATGCCAAGCGCTTTTGCGTGACCGACGGGCAGTACATTGATGTGGACGTGACTTCCGGCAGCCGGCGCACTCGCTGGTTTGACGTGCAAATTCGCGTCAACGAGCAGTTCCGTTTGGAAATGCATGTGGACACCGACGACGCGAACGCCGTCGGAATCGGAAACGGAAGCACCGTCACGGTGGTTCGGTAAGAATCGTTTGCCCGAAAGGTTCCCTTTAGGCGATTGTCTGCCGCAAACGGCAAGTTGCGCCGCTTGCATGCAAGGCAGATGACAAACGGAAGAAAAAAGAAAAAAGAAGAAAGAAGAAAAACGGAAGAAAAACAATGGACGTGCCGCCAAGTTGTTCCATGAACGACTTGGACAATGACGCGGGAATCGTCCCGACCATAGGAGTACCGTATGTTAAAAGGAAAAGTTGTATCCAACATTGTTTCGACGAGAAAGCAGGCAGCGCTTGTCGGCTCCAAATTTTTGGAGGTTCGCTTGATCGAAAATAATGAAATGACGGATAAATATCTGATTGCCGTGGACAGTGTCGGTGCCGGTATTGGGGAGATTGTTTTGATCACCACGGGCAGCGGCGCGCGTCTGGCGTTGCACAATCAAGAAACGCCGACTGACGCTGTGGTCGTCGGTATTGTGGATTAAATCCACATTATGGATCGAATCCATAGGGTAAAAATAGAACATTATCAGTATAGTGAAGTTTGGCGCGATTGCCAAGCTAAGGTCATGCGAAGTCAAAGGAGTTATCGTTACTTTGGAATTGAATGAGTTGAAAACACTGCTGCAAAAGGCAGGTGTTGTCGGTGCGGGCGGTGCAACTTTCCCCACCTATGTCAAATTAGCACCGGGGGCAGATACATTGGTGATCAATGCGGCGGAATGTGAACCGCTGCTGTATACAGATTTGACGCTGATGGAACTGTACATGGATCGTGTGCTGTCCGGAATTCGTACCGTGATGGACGCCGCAGGAATCCCCGCGGCACTGATCGGCGTTAAAACAAGCAAAGCAAAAGTGTTGCACTGGACGCAGGGACAGCAACTGGCAGAGGGAATTCGCGCCTGCTTGCTTCCCGATGTCTATCCCATGGGGGATGAAATTAACTTGATTTACGAGGCAACCGGACGCGTGGTTCCGCCCGGAAAACTGCCGATTACCGTTGGCGTCATCGTGATGAATTTGGAAACGGTTTACAATATTCACATGGCGTGCTATGAAAATCGCCCCGTGACCGAAAAATGGTTGACCATCAACGGAAACGTCAAACCGGTGGTGGTTTGCGTTCCGATCGGTACGCGGGTGAGCGAATTGTTCCGCCGGCTCGGGATCCGCGTGCCGGATCAGCATGTTGTGATCGACGGAGGTCCGTCCATGGGACGTATTGTCGATGTTCAAACGGCGATCGTCACCAAAGCGACCAAGGGACTTTTGATTCTTCCGCGGGATATTCCGGCGGTTATCTCAAAAGAGAGACCCATGCGCACACAGTTGGCGATTGCTTCGTCCGCGTGCTGCGGCTGTTCCCGTTGTACCGATCTTTGCCCCAGACATTTGCTCGGCTATCCGCTGGAACCGCACAAACATATTCGCGTGACCTCCGTTTCGGAGGAGGTCAATCCGGAATCGGTGCTCTCGGCTTCTCTTTGCTGCGCATGCGGAATTTGCGAGATTGCCGCTTGCTGCCAATCGATTTCGCCTCGCGCCGTTATCGCCGACCATAAAAAGGTTCTCGGTCAGGCAAAAATGCGGTTTACCGCGCCGGATGACCAAAAATATGAGGCAAGTCCGGAACGCGCCAATCGAATGATGCCCTCCGCACGCTGGATGCAACTTCTCGGCGTGGATCGCTATGGGCAACATCCGGAATACATACCGGAAAAATTGAATTTTGATCATGTGGAGATTCGTCTGAGTCAGCATATCGGCGCGCCCTCCGTTGCGCAAGTCGCCGTCGGAAATCCGGTCAGCGCAGGACAGATGATTGCGTCTGCCGCAGGCGGATTGTCGGTGGCTCAACACGCGTCGATCGACGGAACGGTTGTGGCTGTGGACGCTAACCGCATTGTAATTGAAGCTACCCGTTGAAGAAAGGTTAGGAAATTATGTATCAAGCCATTGGTGTTATCGAACTGAAAAGCATTGCCAAAGGAATTGAGGCGTGCGATATTGCCTTGAAAAGCGCGGGGATTCGCTTGGTTTCGTCCCATCCCTCCTGCCCGGGCAAGTACGAAATTATTATTACCGGCACAATTTCCAATGTGACCGCTTCCATCGACGTGGTACGCAGCCGCTTCAGTACGGCATTGATTGATACGTCGGTGATGGGGCGCATTGATCCCACCGTGATTACCGCGCTGTTTGGCACGCAAGTTGCCAAGAAAAGCGGAAGCGTCGGCGTTGTGGAGACATTTTCCGCCGCCAGCGCCATTAAAGCGGCGGATATTGCCGTGAAAACCGCAAAAGTGGAAATTTACGATTTGCGAATTTCCCGCGGTATGGGCGGCAAAGGTATGGTCATTATGACCGGCGACGTGGGAGATGTCACCGCTTCGGTAGAGGCCGGTGCAAAACATGCGGCTGATTTGGGATTGCTGGCAAACAGCACCGTGATTCCCGCACCGCACAAAGAATTGTGGGAGCAGCTGTAAGGCTTTTGCGCTGCTTACCATAGTTTGCTCAATGGGTAGAATAGGAGTTTCCGTATGGAAAACAATCAAATAAGCTTGGATCAGTTGCACGATAAAATGCGCATTGTGCAGGAACTGGTTCCGGGCAGACAAATTACGTTGGCGCACATCATCGCCAATCCGGGAGAGATTTTGTACCGAAAGCTGGGATTGGACCCGGCGCTGGATCATACAAAATCCGCCATCGGTGTGCTGACGATCAGTCCTCACGAAACGGCGATTATCGCCGCGGACATTGCCATTAAGGCGTCGGCGGCGGAATTGGGGTTTGTGGACCGCTTCAGCGGTACGCTGATTTTGACCGGCACGGTATCCGCGGTGGAGTCCTCGTTTGATGCCATTGCTGCCTATGTGCGCGATAAATTGGGATTTACCGTGTGCAAGGTAACCAGAACCTGATCGGGGCGCATTGTGAAAAAGCTGATACTGATGGGGCGCGTCGCGGCAGGAAAAACCACGCTGATGCAGCGCCTGAAAGGGGAACAAATCTCCTACTGTAAAACTCAATATGTCTATTACACGGATACCATCATCGATACCCCCGGCGAGTATGCGGAAAACGGCGAACTTGCCGCCGCGCTTGCCCTATACACCTATGAGGCGGATATTGTCGGCTTGCTGATTACGTCCGACTATCCGTACAATCCCTTTCCTCCTTGTTGCACCTCGTCGTGCAACCGCGAGGTGATCGGTTTGGTGACCGGTATCGATAAACCGGACGGCAACCCCGATCGCGTGGAGGGATGGCTGCGTCTGGCGGGGTGTAAAACGGTTTTTCGTATCAGTTCGTATACCGGCGAGGGGATTCGAGATGTGATTGCTTATCTGGACGACGGGACGGACGCCCGTTCCGCGTCGGATGACGCCACGGTAAGGGAGAATCAACATGAGTAAAACGAAAGTTATTTGTTTTGCCAACAACAAAGGCGGCAGCGGAAAATCCACCACGTGCTCCAATGTGGGATATAACTTGGCTCAAATGGGAAAACGCGTGTTGCTGATCGACGGCGATATGCAGTTGAATTTGACCCTTTCCTTCTTTGCGGAGGATGAGGCGCTGGCGTTCGTTCAAAGCGGGAACAATTTATACACGGCCATCAAGGAGCAAAAATCCTTGCAGGAATATATTGTGAAAACTCCGTATGAGGGCGTGGACATGGTCCCGTCGTCGACGCTGATGAGCTCGGTCGAATATGAATTGTTTACCAAGTGGCAGCGGGAGTTTATCTTGCGAAAATGTCTGGAGCCGGTTAAGGCAACGGGCGTGTATGATTTTGTATTGATCGATTCTCCTCCGACCCTTGGCGGTTGGGTGATGAATATTATGTGCGCGTCGGATGGCTTGGTCATTCCGGTGGAGGCAAGTCCTTGGGGATTGTTCGGATTGGCGAACATGTTCGATTTCGTCGGTCAAGTGAAGCAGCTCTCGCCGAATTTGAAGATTTTGGGCATTGCCATCACCAAAGCGGATGAACGAAAAAATTATTTCCGCCAAACGGTCGAAGCACTGCGCGGGTATGACCGGATTCAATTGTTTGAGCACTATGTGCGCATCGACAGTTCCATCGAATGGGCGCAGGATAACAGTAAACCGGTGGGTGCTTACAAAAAAAGCAGCCGCAGCGCAAAAGAATATTATGATTTGACAAAGGAGATTTTGGAGTATGCCGATCGGTAAAAACAGCATTTCTCGTGTGGCGGGCGAACCGACGTCCGAGCCGGAACAAAAGGCGACACAAGGTGCCGCAGCCGCAAAAGAGAAGAAATCCGCCCCGAAAAAAAACGCCTCTGCGTCGTCTGCCAAAAGCACATCGAAAAAGACGACAACGCCCAAAAAAGTCGCTCAAAGTGAAACGCGCACCACCTTTGAGACGGTCGAGCGTGTGGAGCATGTGGCAAAAACCGTGACCAAAGCAGCCGATCCGACCTCCCCTCGCAAAGAGGAGATTCAGGCGTATGTGAATATTACGGACGAGTTGCCCACCTACCTGCTGTGAAGCACAGCTTGTTTTTGAAAATAATTTAATTTCTATGACATAGAGGAGAGAAAAATTATGTTAGCTACCTTAAATGACGTTTTGCCCCGCGCAAAAGCAGAGCATTATGCTGTCGGTCTGTTCAACACGGTTGATCTGGAAATGGCTAAGGGCGTGATCGCTGCCGCAGAGGAATTGCGTGCCCCCATCATCATCGGAACCGCTGAGGTTCTGACGCCCTTTGCATCCCTGGAGGATTTGTCTTCTTTCTTGATCCCCCTGGCGAAAAAAGCAACGGTTCCGGTTGTGTTGCACTTTGACCACGGTCTGAATTTGTCCATGGTCAAGAAAGCCATTAGCCTTGGATTTACGTCTGTGATGTATGACTGCTCTACCGATGATTATTATTCCAACATGGGTCGCGTGCGTTGCTTGGTGCAGTATGCTCATGACCGCGGAGTTACGGTTGAGGGCGAGCTGGGTCACGTCGGCGCAAACGACGGCAGCGCGGAAAATCACGGCCCCGGCGATCACAGCATTTACACGGATCCGGCTCAGGCAAAGGAATTTGCGGAAGCAACCGGTGTGGACGCGCTCGCCATTGCCATCGGTACGGCGCACGGCGCGTATAAATCCAAGCCGAAGCTTGATTTCGATCGTCTGGAAACCATTGCCGGTATGATCAAAACACCTCTGGTGTTGCACGGCGGTTCCGGTTTGTCCGACGATGACTTCAAGCAAGCCGTGGCAAGAGGTATTTCCAAGATTAACATCTTCACGGATATCAACGCCGCATTCGCTAAAACGGCAGCTTCCATGTACAAACCCGGTATGGGACAAACTGACTTGATGCCCGCGGTGAAGCAGGCGGTCAAGGAAGCAACCATGGAAAAAATTCGCTTGTTCGGCGCAGCCGGCAGATATTGATCATGGATCAAATCAATTGAATCGCGTTTTGTGAGGGGAAATGGAATGATTTCCCCTCATTGTTCGTCATTTGCTATTCGCTGTTCGCTGTTCGCCGCGGCGTGATGCGAGATGGATCCGATCGAAATGAGAATGAAATGAAAGAAAAGGAGCGATCGAAATGTCTGATCATCAAACGGTACTCATGCACACATGTTGTGCACCTTGTTCGCTGTCCTGCATCGACCCTTTGCGTCAAGAGGGAATCGAACCGGTGGCGTTCTGGTATAATCCCAACATTCATCCGTGGAAAGAATACGAAGCGCGCCGCGATTGCTTGGTTCAATTTGCCCCGACGATCCGTTTGTCCCTGATCGTTGCGGAGGAATACGGACTAAGAGATTTTGTGCGCGCCGTGGCGTCCGATATCGAGCAGCGTTGTCGGTACTGCTATTCACATCGGCTGGAGGCAACGGCACGATATGCGGCGGAGCACGGTTGGGAGGCGTTTACCACGACGCTTTTGTGTAGTCCGTATCAAGATCACGGTGGAATCGTGGCAGAGGCGCAGCGACTAAGCAGCAAGTATGGGGTTCGCTTCTTATATCGCGATTTTCGCCCCAATTTCCGCGACGGGAACGCACGAGCCAGGGAGCTCGGATTTTACATGCAAAAATATTGCGGCTGCGTTTTTTCCGAGGAGGATCGTTACCAAAAGCAAATTGCCAAGGCGAAAATGCAGTTTTCGAATTAAATGCCGTTGTCCTCGCCCCTTTTGGGGCATGTACGTGAAAAGCGCAGGAGAAAAAATAAATGGCAACATGAAATAGGTTACGAAAAAATCAAGGTTCCTATTCCCATGCATAGCACAGCCAAACCGATTGCGCGTCGCAAACCGTTTTGTGAAAAGCCCTTGTTTGGCTATTGTGCACAAGAGATGGCGCCATATTTTGTGAAATACGCCGAATTTTCAAAAAGTGATTGACAAGAGGAAAAAGTTATGCTATACTGTATACGTAGTAGTAGATTTTGGAAATGGAGGGGAAAACGAGATGTTACAAGCCGTGCACAGACGTATGATAAAATATCATCTCGGTTGTCACCCGAGGTGGATCTTGTATCGATGAAACGTGCAGTCTGACGCTTGACTGCACGGGAAAAGCAAGAGTTTAATGACAGTTAACAAGGAGGATTTAGAAAGTATGAAAAAAGTATTATCCACACTGCTCGCTGTTATTGTGATTTTTGGGATTACAGCAATTCCGCTATCGGCAGAAAATTCGCTTTCGTTGCAAGTGCCTATTGATGGTCAGAGTGAAACTTCACCAATTCAACCGGCTTGGTTAGGGGATCAAACGACGTATCATATTTGCTTTGCTTCTGATGCAAGAATGGTGACAGCCTCGGGATCGTCGGTGTACTCAAATCTTTATATTCAAAATAATACCGGGATGCAGTGGATCTTTGAAGAATATTTTAGTGTCGGAACGTATATCATTAGATCTGTAGAAAATCCATCGTATGTATTAAGTCTTTCTTCTTCCGGTTCTATATGCGCCGCCGAATTTGGAAGCAGCAACTATACTTAATATTGGCTTGTTCGCACGATTAATGGTGTCACACACTTACTTGCGGATGCTGATTTGGATGGTGTCGGTGAGTGTTATTTGTATTCATCCGGGGCATATCCGTACACATTATCAACGGCTACGGTTACTAGTGAGCACACGGGGATAGAACTTATCGACCCAACATTACTAACGCCGGGAGCAACGGTAACGGCAAGAGATTTTACTGTTGTCGTTGGGACAACCAAAGAGATGAGTATTCCGTCATATAGTGGTGTAACTACATATTTTCGGAAACCATGGTTGACTTTTTCATCGGCAGATTCTACGGTATGCGCGATAGACACGGACGGTATTGCGACCGGCGTTAATATGGGTTCCACGACGATAACGGTAAAATCAAAGATAACCGGTGATACGGGAAGCTGTACCGTCCATGTAGTGGGATCGGTCATTGAAGATATCACGTTGCTTTATGCTTATGGAACATCAAATTCGGCGTATTTTTCTACGTTGCTTGCCGCTTCGGACGGCTTTTATCAGACGTTTGGCATTACGTTTTCTATAGGCATGCAATCATCTTTCGAAATGCAAAATGTGTTGTCCGGGTGTACAAAGTCATCAGATGAAATATGTGATTCTACTTGTGGTGATGTAACAAAATGTAATAGTATACATACTTGCAATGCTGGTTGTAGTACACCTTGTGAGAATTTAAACACTCACCATCGCAGTGCGGTTAGACTATTGCAAATTTTGCCATCCAGTGTTAATACACCATTTGTTGTTCGCTATGTTGATACACCCATGTGTACGTATCAGTATAATGGCGAAAACCAAAATACATCTCATTATGCAATTTCAGGAGCTCAACTTCCGGGGACCAAACAAATCGTTGTTTATAATGGTACTCATGGTGTTGGTACAACGCAACATGAATTGTCGCATACCTATGGCACATTAGATAATTATGGGACGATGAATTGTTCGTCTAACATTTGTGTCATGAATGGATATACTAATAAATGGTGCTCGAATTGTTACAATATTATTATGCAAAATCGAGAATAATTAAGGAGGTTTTCACATGAAGTTTTATCAAAGAATGATCGCATTGTTTTTACTGACCGTTTTCGTTCTGTCCGGTTGTGCGGCGCAGCCGGCGCCGGATCAGGAAAAGTTGCCGACCTCCCCGCAAGAGAATGGCGCCAATGACCCGGACAATCTCCCCATGGCCAAGACAGATCAAGAGGAAAACGCCGACAAGACGCCGGAAAATCTCCAATCAGATGAAGAGATCACGCTCAATCCGTGCATTGACCAAAGCGTTCACTTCACTTCGTTCCAAGAGATGGAAACGCAAATCGGCGCGATGAGCCGCTTGGCGGAAACCGATGAGAGATATGCCACCTATGCTCCGTTGAATGCTTCCTCGGTGGACTATTACTATGTGCCGAAAAACTTGAGCGGGTATACGTTGGTTGATATTACCATGCTGCCGCACTCCTTTATCTATACCTATGTGCAGGACAGCACCGGCGCGAAAGTCGTCTATGATCTGGTTCGCGTGTGGGAGGAAGATCCGCTGGCTGACATTGAAAAACGGTACGAGCAATTGAGATTTAACGGCTATTTGGGCATCGGGCAATACAACCGCTACGAAATGTATTCCACCATAGACGATCATTATCTGACCTGCGTGGAAATCGACCATGAATGGTTTGAAGCGCAAGGCATTGAATCCGGAAGTTATCGGTATCATTCCATGGTGATGTCGCAGCTTCGTCCGGTGCGCTTTTCGGGCAATCTTGTGACGGAATAAATTGATTTACAACCGCTGATACCAAAAACGGGGGGACTTCACTGTGAGGTTCCCCCGTTGGTTTACATGACGGAATGACCCGCGACGATTTGACTCGGGCGTAAAAGGCAGAAAGGCAGAAAGGCAGAAAGGCAAGCAAGCGAGAAGCCGAAAATCGGAATCATCAGCGGTTCATCAGGTACGATTTGGCGGACAGCAGCCAATCGGTTTGGATAAAATCAAACCCAAGATCAGCCAATTTGCCCCAACCGGCGTCGCCTCCGCGTTCCAGGGAAACGTCGTCGGTCAACCCGGCGGATATCACGTCTTTTTCGTTGTAAACAATGGCGTTCGCCCAGACTAAGTACCCTTGCTCGTGCATGCGATGAATATAGGATTTGGTTGCCACCTCGTCATTGAGGCGATCAAACAGCGCTTCTACCCCGATGTAGTGAATGTTGCGGTGAGAAAAAAGCTCTGTTACCGTGTCGGTGTGGCGCGTTAAGGGCATGTACATCAAATCCGGTGCAAAGGTTTCCACCTGCTCAAAATAGGTTTCCTCTACGGGTGTTTTGACGATGACCTGCTTTTCTACGCCGCATTGGCGAATGATTTTCGTGATTCCGGGAACGTCCGTCCAAAATTTGTCCACATTGATGTACGCTTTTCCTTTTAACTGCTGCAACACGTCGACCAGCGTCGGAACGCGATAATGCGTCGGGACGTCGTCCTGGTTCAAAATCGGAATTTGCGCCACTTCCGCCGCGGTCATTTCCGGAATCATTTTCCCGCATTTTAAAAATACCTTTTCCATGCCGGGGTGAAAGACAAAATGCACGCCGTCTTTGCTTTTGGTCACGTCAATTTCCACGACGTCGGCGCCCTGCTCCACGGCAATTTGGTAGGACAGCAGGGTGTTGCAGGGAATATTGGCGCCGCAAACGCCGCGGTGCGCGACCAAAAACGGGTGGTTTCGCGCTTGCTTGTTTTGAAAAATGGAGGAATGAAAGTTTAAGTTCAAGTTCATGGGATATGCCGAGCTCCTTACGGTTTAATGAAAAGATTTTTGTGCGCCGGATAAGCGCTTGCCGCTATGTCTATTATACATGCTTTGGAGCATAAAATCAAGGCGTTTTGGAAAAAATAAGATATTTTTTGTTTCACGGTTGATTCGCGTAGACGGTCGTCCGTCGGGAAGACCGAAAAATATAAAAGCAATTTTAATTGGTTATAGTGCACAAAAAACAAGTCTGATTTTGTGCAATTCGCTGAATTTTCAAAAAAACCATTGACAAGAGGAAATTTCTATGTTATACTGTCGATGCAATGGCAGTACATACCATAGCGAATATGAGAAAGGAGTTTGAGATCTATGATGAAAAACAAATTTTTTGGTCGTTGCCTTTGCTCTTTGTGCGCCGTTTGCCTGCTGTGCGTAGGCGCGACATCTTGCATGAGTGCCGAAAAATGGCGCGAGCTGAACGGAACAAGCGTACAGCTTCCCGATTTGATCACCCTGTATTTGAATGACACCTATGGCTCGGACCCGAGATATTATCCGATCCCGGGACCAAGTCCGTATTTTGTCGGTGAAATTACGGCAATCAAAGAGGGATATATGGTTGTCAAACCTCTTTCCGATCAACGTATCGGCAAGGTTCCGTCCTATGCGGATGAATTGCTGAAGCATGGAGAAAACGTGATTGTCCCTTTTTGGGTGGAAGCGGAAAAGCCGGGGGAATATTCTTTGCTTTCGGTCGGCGACTCTGCTGTAGTCGGAGATTTTATTCGGGTCTATTTTGAGCAGGATCGCGTTGTTTCCGACACCTCGTTCGGCAGCAAGACTCTCGTCCTTTGCGTGGCGAATTCCTTGACCCTTGTAAAAGATAACGAATAAAGTTCGATTACTTTGTTCATGGAAACATGAAAGAAATAGCCGGGGAAACCATTTTGGATCTTCCCCGGCTTTTTTGGTTGATTTGCTTATTTTTCGGCTAAATAAATGTGGTCGATATGGTAATCAAAAGAGGCGCTGCCCGAGGCTGTTCCGCAGAATCGGAAGTTGCGCAGAGTGACGGTGGTGCCAAGGCTTTCGTTCAAGTTGAGCTCAAACGCGGACAGCGGAATCCGAATTTCACACCACGTATCTCGCTGGCCGGTAAAGCCGTACGCTTTCAAATCGTCCAGGGTGAACGTTTTTTGATATTCGTGAGAATCTTGCACTTGATTCAATTCGATAAACACACTTTTTAATTTCATAGGGTCCGCTACCTTGAAAGAAAAGACCAATTCGTCTTTTTCGTAGTCCATGGGAATGTCCAAATTGGCAACAATCGTGCGAAAATCGTTGACCGAGGAGTCGCCGTAGCAGCGCAGGGAAGAGTCACCTTGCGCTTTATCGTCTTTGTCGTAGGAGGCGCCGTACCACTCTTGCACAATGGCGCCGCCCAGCGCGTCGTATTCACAATCGCTGATCAAACGAGGATTTTTTTCACCCGTAATGGCGTCCGGCGTGTAATCGGTTTGGTAGGTTACACCGCAGAAGCTGACGACCAAAATCAAGGGGAACAACAAAACGCTTACCCTTGTTAACGAGAGCGATATAAACTTCCTGCGCTCTCCCGGCTTAACCGAAATCAGCTTTGACGTTGTTCTCCCTATGCTGGGGCAGTATAGCTTT
>CAZDOX010000012.1:0-13270 GCA_964507155.1 uncultured Lachnospiraceae bacterium | reverse complement strand
GATGGAGCCGTCACGCAGCATATCCAGCACGTCCTCGGGAAGATCCAGCAGACGCATCATATTGGCGATCGTCGTTCGGTTTTTTCCTACCTGCGCTGCCACTTTTTCCTGCGTCAGATCGAATTTTTCAATCAAGGCGCGATAAGCCAGTGCCTCTTCGACGGGGTTTAAGTCCTCGCGCTGAATATTTTCAATGATGGAGACTTGGGCGGCCATCAGATCGTCGCCCTCCAGAATCACTACGGGGATTTCGGACAAACCTGCCATTTTGGAGGCTCTCCAACGGCGCTCTCCGGCGATAATCTGATAAGAACCCGCCAGATCCGGATTTTCGCGAACGGCAATCGGTTGCAGCACGCCGTGCGTGGCGATCGATTCCGCCAGCAGTTCCAGGGCACTTTGATTAAAATCTTTGCGCGGCTGATCGCTGCGCGGTTCGATATCGGCAATTCGCAGCGTTGTGTGGGCGCCTTTTGCGTTTTCCGGTGTATTATCGTCTAACAGTGAGTAAAAATCGCGGCCAAGACCGCCGGTTTTCTTTGCCATAGCCATGTTCCTCTCTTATTTATGTCGGTCGATTTATATTCTTAACATCAATTCTTTTGCAACGGCGAGATATTCTTCCGCGCCTTTGCTCTTTTTATCGTGATAGTATACCGGCAAGCCAAAACCCGGTGCCTCGGACAGCTTGACATTGCGCGAAATGCACTGTTCGAACAGCTTGTCCGAATAATGTTTTTTTAGTTCGGAAATCACCTGAACCGACAGCAGCAAACGGCTGTTGTACATGGTGACCAAGATTCCCGTAATAGCCAGCGTCGGATTGTAGTGCTGTTTGATTCGGCTGACGGTAATCATCAGTTGGGACAGACCCTCCAGCGCGTAAAATTCGCACTGCATGGGAATGACAACGCCGTCGGCGGCCGCCATAGCGTTGACCGTCAACATTCCAAGCGACGGAGGACAATCGACGATGATGTAATCATAGCGGTCTTTGATGGCATTTAAAGCTTTTTTGATTTGAAATTCGCTCTCTTCCGCCTCGTACAAATCAAATTCGGAGCCGGCGAGCGAGATGTTGGCGGGCAGGATGGACAAATTTTCAAATTCCGTGGTCAAAATGACCTCTTCACACGGAACTTGGTCCGATAAAACATCGTGCATGGTTTTTCGCAAACTTTTCTTGGAAATGCCGACGCCACTGGTGGTGTTTCCCTGCGGGTCCAAGTCGACAACAAGAACGCGTTGTCCCAAAATACCCAGAGACGCGGCAATGTTCACTGCCGACGTGGTTTTTCCGACGCCGCCTTTTTGATTGGCAAAAGCGATGATTTTTCCCATTTGTTGTACCGCCTTTCCTTGGCTTTTTCAATCTGCTTTGATGACTATATTATAGCACACTATCAGAGAAAAATCAAGAGTTTTCTGCAAAGATTTTTGCTTTTTATCAAGGAATGTACAAAAAAGCAAGAGCGCCGCGACGAAAAACGGCAGAAAAACGTTCCACGTGAAACAAATTGCCCTTGCGTAGAATGTTCCACGTGAAACACATGATTTGAAAGAACAAGGAATGTTTCACGTGAAACACTAAACGGGCAGATCAGTGAAATGCTTCACGTGAAACGTGCGAACGAGTGACCTGCACAAATGTTTCACGTGAAACGCAGGCAAGAGCGCCTAAACATCCGGATTGTTTCACGTGAAACACGCTGTGTCGGATCGACTCAATCTAGCTGCCGGGATGTGTTACCGTCGCGGTGAGAACGAAACAATCCTCTTGCTCACTTTGCGCCAGCTCAACGCAAAGGCCGGTTTGCTCTAAAATGACCGCCGCGTTGCGGACGGAATTGTAAAATAAACGAATGTCGCGAATGGCGCCTTTGCGCACACAAGACGGCGTCAAAGGCGATGATCCCGGCGCTTCCGACGATTTCGGTGACTTCGGCGATTCCGATAACACAAAATCGGATGGATTTTGGGCAGGAACGCTTAAATCGGCGGGATTTTGAGCCGTGTTTGCTTTGCATTGGGGGCAAAACAGCGGTTGCTCAACGCGCGCTGCCGAAGAAGCGCCGATGGGCGTCTCTTTTTCGACTGCATGACGCTTGTTGCGGCAAACTTCGTCGATGATTCGGTCAATATAAGCCTCCGCGCTGCTGACATTGAGCTTCTTTTCGATAATATATCCCAAAGTTTGCAATCGGACGCTCTCGTCGGTCAGCTTCAGTAGCGCGCGGGCGTGTCGCTCGGTCAATCCCGCTTGCAATATTTCTTGCCGTTCGAAGCGCGTCAGACGCAAAATGCGCAGTTTGTTGGCGACCGCCGATTGGCTGAGCGACACGCGCCGCGCCACTTCCTCCTGCGTCAGCATAAATTCGTCGATCAAACGGCGAAATGCTTCGGCTTGCTCGAACATGTTGAGATCTTCCCGAAGTAAATTCTCAATAATGGCAAGTTCTGCGCTGGTGGAATCGTCGGTGTTGACGATAATGCAGGGGACGGACGTCAAACCTGCCAGTTTGGCGGCGCGCAACCGCCTCTCGCCGGCAATCAGTTCGTAAGCGACCGTCACGCCGTTCATTTGCGCCGAATCGGTTCCGCTGAACTCCTGCGGGTGGAGAGAGGGCGGCAAATATGTAGAGGATTCGCGATGGTGCGTGGGCAAAGCGTCGGAAATGTCGCCGTTTGGCGGACGCCGTGACGCCAAGGACAACGATTTTGCCGGAATCAGCATTTTCCGCACGGTCAACGGCTGCAAAATGCCGTATTGGCGGATGGAATCCGATAGCCTTAAAATGGCGTTTTGATTAAAGCATGAGCGCGGCTGACTTCGATTGGGGATGATATCCGCGATCGGCAGATCGAAAACGCGGGTGCCGACCGCGCTTCCCTCGCTTTTTTGAGCCTCTTGCGGATCGCCCGGCGCAGATGGAGATGAACTTTTTTGACGAATCGGGAGCTTTCGACGAATTTCTTGAATCATAGACGTCGGCATATTGAAATATCCTTTCTTTTTTGTTATTCTTTGCTTTTTCGTGTGTCTCTCTTTTCTCTTCCCTGCCGCTTTTTTTCGCGCTTTTGGGAAATGGATGAGACAGCTCAAGTTTAACAGAAAGTGAAAAGATAATTCGTCGTTCTGTGGCGGAGAAAAAATCGCGGAAATATGGGAATAGAAACGACAAAAACAAGAAGACGGGCAGAAAAACGCAGAAAACAAACAAAAAAGCCGCGATTTACAGCGGCTTTTTTAGAATACGGGCGTATTTTCGCGGATAAATTTCCGGCGTTTTCCTCACTTTTCTCGCGATCACCAGCGCATGTTCCTCCGGACTTTCGCTTGGCGTTTGGCGTAGAATCTCTTGCGGCGCAACAATGTGGCAAGGGATCAACTCGGCGCGCGCCATGCCCAATACGTCGTAAGCGTGCTCGGCTTCTTCCAGTTCCAATGCAGCCTGCCCGCCTTTCATGGCGATCCATACGCCGCCCGGCTTGAGAAACGGCACGCACAATTCCGTTAGAATGGGTAATCGTGCCACGGCGCGACCGGTTACGACGTCGAAAGACTCACGATAAGGGGAAGATGGGGCGGCGGCGTCCTCGGCGCGGGCACTGATCGCCTGCAAGCGATCGGAAATGCCTAAAAGCTCGGCGGTTTGGTTCACATAGCGGACTTTTTTCTCCGAGCTGTCCAGCGACGTGACGGCAATATCTTTGCGCGCCAGCGCCAACGGCAAGGAGGGAAATCCGGCGCCGCACCCGACGTCCAGCAGTTTTGCTCCTTTGGGAATATAGGGCAGCAAGGTCAAGGAATCCATATAGTGCCGCAGAACGATCTCAACCGGATCGGTAATTGCCGTGAGGTTCATGTCGGCGTTGACGCGGAGCATGTGCTCGGTGAGGCGATAAAAAAGCTCTGCGGTGGCGGAATCGGACCATTCGTCCCTATCCCTATGATTGGCGGAAAGACATGCGACAAACAGCTCTTCAAAGCGAGAGTATTCCATAAAAACTCCATTCTGCCGCTTGAAAATAAACGTGCACGGCGGCATGAGATTAAAAACGTTTTTGTTGCGTTTTTTATTTTAACCCAAGATAAATCAAAAGGACCGAAATGTCGGCGGGATTGACCCCGCTGATTCGCGAGGCTTGTCCGATGGTCATCGGACGGAAGCGATTGAGCTTTTGCGCGGCTTCAATGCGCAGACCTTTGAGGCTCAAATAATCCAGCTCTTGCGGCAAGCGTTTCAGTTCCAGTTTTCTTTGGCGCTCCACTTCCGCGATTTCTCGCTTAATATAACCATCGTACTTGACCGAAACTTCGACGGTGAGGCACACGCGACGCGGAAGCGACGGACGGGACGGGTCGATGACTGCCAAATCGGCATAGGTCAGCGCCGGGCGGTGCAGTAAATCCGCAAGGGAAACGCCGCTGCCTGCGGGAGATTCTCCGTGGGCGATCAGGAAATCATGCACGGCGGCGGGGGAGAGGTACGTCGTTTCCAACCGCTTGATTTCCTGCTCGATTTGCTCTTTTCTAAGGGTAAACGCGCGATATCTCTCGTCGCTGATCAGACCGACGCGACGACCCAGCGGAGTCAGGCGCAATTCGGCGTTATCTTGGCGCAGCAGCAACCGATATTCGCTGCGCGAGGTCATCATTCGATAGGGTTCGTTGGTCCCTTTGGTGACCAGGTCGTCGATCAGCGTGCCGATATAGCTCCCGGAGCGCTCCAAAATGAGTGGTTCTTCGCCCTTGATCGCAAGGGACGCGTTAATTCCCGCGACCAAGCCTTGCGCGGCTGCCTCCTCATAACCGGACGTGCCGTTGAATTGACCGGCGCCGTAAAGACCGCGAACATTTTTTACTTCCAGCGTGGCGTAGAGCTGGGTGGGATCCAGGCAATCGTATTCGATCGCATAGGCATAGCGCATAATTTCGGCATGGGAAAAGCCGTCCAGCGAATGAAGCATGGCGACTTGCACGTCGGTAGGCAGCGAGGTGGAAAATCCCTGAATGTACATTTCTTCGGTGTGCACCCCCATCGGCTCAACGAACAGCTGATGACGCTCTTTGTCCGGGAAGCGGGTCAGTTTGTCCTCGATGGAGGGGCAATAACGCGGACCGGTCCCGTGGATGGCGCCCGAATACATGGCGCTGCGGGTGATATTTTCGCGGATGATGCGGTGCGTTTCTCCGTTGGTATAGACGATGTGGCAGGGGATTTGCTCAATACGATCCAAATAATCTTCGTCGTGGTCGACGCAGTAAGGAAGACCGTCGGCCTCTCCCGGTTGAACTTCCAGCGCCTGAAAATCAATGCTGTCGCGACGAACGCGCGCCGGGGTTCCCGTTTTGAATCGCATGATGGTCAAATTCAGTCTCTTGAGCGCTTCGGTCAACCCGATGGCGGCGAGAAAACCATCCGGTCCGGAAGAATAGTTGACATTGCCAACAAATATTCTGCCGTCCAAATAAGTTCCGGTGCACAAAATCGCCGCGCGGCAGGACCAAACCTCGCCGAGCTTGGTGACGACGCCGCAAATTCGGCGCAGTTCGCCGTCCGGCTTAGTGACAAGATCGACAATTTCGGCTTGCACCAGACGCAAATTCGGCTGCTTTTCCAAAGTGTGCTTGATGATTCGGTGGTAGAGACGGCGATCGGCTTGCACGCGTTTGGAGCGAACCGCCGCGCCTTTTCCCACGTTCAGCGTGCGGCTTTGCAGGGTTGCCAAATCGGCAGCGCGCCCCATTTCGCCGCCCAACGCGTCGATTTCGTAAACCAAGTGCCCCTTTCCCGTTCCTCCGATGGATGGGTTACAAGGCAAATTGGCGATGGCGTCCAAAGAAATGGTAAATAGGACGGTAGAAAGACCCAAACGAGCTGCGGCGAGCGCCGCTTCCACGCCGGCGTGCCCCGCGCCGACTACCGCCACGTCGGCTTGATGATATGACGTATCTGTATTCATAAACGTTCCTTTTTATCAAAAGTTCTGGAAAAGGGGGATGGGGAAAAACTTCTCTTAAGAAGTCTTTCCCCGTTTCTCCCTCGCTTCTCTCGTTTCCACATGGACTCGTGCGAGCCAACGATCCTGCGCTTCGCCCGGCGTGCGGACGAAAAAACGAACGGCATCTTGATACCTTTGCAGCGCTTGCTCGTTGACCACTCTTACTTCCCCGCCCTCGCCGCGGTGCTTTCGTACCGCGCGCAACATGACATTCTTCGGCGTCTCCTCCGGGTCAATCAACTCCAAGGATTCCACCCGATATCCGTACGCTTCCAACCACAGCAATCGCATGGCGTCCGTCGCGGCGTCGCAAAGCTTTTGGCGTAACATGGAATGTTTGGCAATCATATCCAATTCCGGGCAATCCAGCGTGTGATTCAACTCGTGATGGCAGCAGGGCGTGGACAAAATCACTCGTGCCTTTTGCGCGATGGCTTGTTGCAGCACCAAATCGGTCGCCGTGTCGCAAGCGTGCAGGGAAACAACCAAATCCACCTGCGCCGCCTGCGGCGTGAATGTGGCTACATCTTCACAATAAAAGTGCAACCCGTCGTAGGACAGCGCGCGGGCAACGCGGTTGCCGTACTCCACCACGTCGGCTTTGAGATCGACCCCCGCCATGCGAACGTCTCTTCCCTTGATGGCGGTCAAATAATGATAAACGGCGAACGATAAATAGCTTTTTCCGCAGCAAAGATCCAGCACAACCAGCGGTCCGTCTGCCGGCAAATGCGACTCCACGTCGCGCAGCAACTCCAAAAAGCGATTAATCTGGCGAAATTTCGCTTGCTTTTTGTCGTATACCCGCCCGTTTTCGTCGCTGACGCCAAGCTCGCGCAAAAAAGGCTCCGAGCCGGTGAGGATGTGCTTTTTCTCGGATTTTTGTTCTATGGGCGGCAGTGCGCCCTCCGTGCTGCTCGCTTGTTCGAGAGACCGACGCAACGCGTCGCCGCGCAGCAGGGTGATCGTTCCGCTTTTGGCGCGGCGCAGTTCGCAATCTCCGACCGTGGTCAAAACGGTGACGTGAGAAAATTGCGCGATAAGAGATTCCAACGTGGGCAGGTGCCTCTCATCCGGCAGCGACAGCGACAAATTGACGTGTGTGGCTTTGTGGTCCGAATGGAACATTTCCATCTGTATGTGCGCTTGCTTTTGAACCACGGTCGGCGTGACGGTTGCCCGCAGCAGAGAGCACCCTTGGATCGGCTTGGAAAAAACGGCTTTTTTCAGCATGCCGCCGCGCGCCGCGGTCAGCAGCAACGCTATGGTGCGCTGCGTCGATTCTGCTTGCGGCTTATTCATGCGCGCCACCGTCCGATTCGCGCTCGCTCACCTTGTCGGTGTTTCGCGCGGCTTTTTGATGCTTTCTTCTTCCTTTTTTCTTCGTTTTTTCTTCTATCTCTTCTATCTCTTCCGTATTTTCATCCTCTTCCCGATTTTTGCGCAGGAATTTGGATAAATCAATCTTGGATTCCGTTTTGTTGTACAGCCGTTTGATGTTTTCGCGGTGCATAAAGACAACGAAAATGCAAATGATCAGCGAGCAAAGAAATGCCGTTCCGTTCTCCGGGTGAAAGGCGTGGTGCACCATCGGCAACAAAATGACGGTCATCACCGAGGCAAGCGACACATATTTGGTCATCAACAAAATGGCCATGTAACAGATAAACAGCAGAGCAAAGGCGATCGGGTTCAGCGTCAGCAGAGCGAAAGCCACCGTGCAGGACACCCCCTTACCGCCGTGAAAACGGTAATAAATCGGGAACATGTGTCCGAGAACCGCAAACAACCCGGCAAGAGCGGCGCCGTCATATTGATAAATCAAAAAACCGAGCGCCATGGCAAGCGCGGCTTTCAGCATATCCAAGAGCAACGTGACCACGGCAAACTTGGCGCCGTAGCTGCGCAGCATATTGGTCGCGCCGGCGTTGCCGCTTCCGTGACGGCGCACGTCGTCATGGAGAAAAAAGCGGGAAATCAAAATGCTCGGGCTGATACTGCCGATCAAATAGGCGCTGACGGCGATCAGCACGACGCCGACCAGCAAGAGGATCCCGAATTGCGTTTGATTCGGCTTCCATAAGTCGTTCAAATAAAGAATCAAGCACCAAGGCAGCGAGATGGGTTGGGTAGAGGGCATGATTGGGCTCCTTTGGGGCGAATTTTTGGCGATTGAAAATTGAAAATAGAAATTAAAATTAAAGATTAGATTATTACAGTTCGATCAGTTCCTTGGGACTGTGCGTAAAGTTGTGCAGCGTGCCGTCCGCCATCATGGCTGCCATATCCTCAATGCGGCAGCCGTAACGACCGACCAAGTAAATTCCGGGTTCAAAGGTGACCACGTGCCCCGGCTGCAGCGTTTGATCGTCGGGAACGTGAGTCGACAAGCGCGGCTCTTCGTGAATGTACATACCGACCCCGTGTCCGAGCGAGTGACCGAACGCGCCGCGATATTCGTCGTTGGCGTCAATAATGTCGCGCGCGATCCGATCCAACCGAGAGAGCGGAACACCGATCTTGGCGGCGTCCAGCGCAGCCAGCTGCGCGGAAAGAACGGTTTGATACAAGCGTTTCATGTCGTCGTCCGCTTTTCCGATGACCACGGTTCTGGTCATGTCCGAGCAATAGCCGTCCACGCGCGCGCCGAAATCCATGGTGAAAAATCCCTTTTCCAGCTTGACCGGGCGGGGGACGCCGTGGGGCAGCGAAGACGCTTTCCCCGAGACGGCGATCGTCTCAAACGACACGCACTCCGCGCCGTGCGACCGCATGAAAAATTCCAATTCCAGCGCGACGTCGATTTCGGTGCGATCCGGGTGAATGTAGGAAAGAATGTGCGCAAACGCAGCGTCGGCAATGTCTTGCGCCCGTTGCATTTTTTCGATTTCATCCGCATCTTTATACAGACGCAGCCGATCGATCATGGCGGAGGCGGTGGGCACGAGGGTCACACCCTCCAGCAACTTCTCAAAGAAATGCAAATCATCCACCGACATGGTTGCGCCCTCAACGGCCAGCGTTTTGACCTCATGCTCGGCAAGCAGACGCTTCACATAACGGCGCGCGCCCTCTTTGGGGTCGACCACGGCAAACTCTGCCGGATCCACAGCAGAGAGCGCCGCTTCCGTGTAGCGGAAATCGGTGATCAAGTACGATTTGGTCGGCGTGACCAAGACGTAGCCGTCGGTGTAATTGAACCCCGTCAAATAGCGCTGGTTGATTTCCGAAGAAACCAAGATGGCTTCAACGCCTTGCTCCGTCATGGCGGCGATCAGTTTTTCTAATTTTTTCATGGCAAATTCGTTTCCTTTCCGGGTGAAAATTTTATGATAAAAACGAGAAAACGGTATATCAAACGGATTTTTCGTGTCGATCGGCGCATGCCGCCCAACATTGTTTCATCCACAACGCGTCCTCGGCTTGCGTGCCGTCGGATTCGCAAATAATCCGCGGCGCGACGTTCTCTTGCACGATCGCCTCGGCAAGCGGCTCAAAAAACGGACCGTAGGTGGTGTCGGCGAACGTCAAATGCTTTTTTTCGCCCGCGTCCGTGTATTCGATTTTGGAAAAATGACAATGCAAATGGCGAGCCGCTTCGTCGCCGCAGACGCGCGCCACAGAGTCAAACACACGGCGGTAACTGTCCGCGTCCGGGAACGCGCCGCCGCGCTCGCGGCAGTTTAAGTGACCGAAATCCACCACCGGGACAAACTGCGGATGCACGCGACACTGCTCCAACACTTCGTCCAGCGTGCCGAGCTGATTGCGTTTGCCCATGGTTTCAATGCCCAGCCGAATGTGCGCATAGGCGCCGTCCAGCGTTTCGATCAAGCGGGCGAGCGTGTCGCACGAAAGGCGCATGGCTTCGGCGCGATCCAACTTGGCGGCGCTGCCGCTGTGAATCACGATGGTGTCCGCGCCGATCAAATCCGCCGCCCACAGCGATTTTTGAATGTAGGAAAGGCTGCCGAGTCGCTTTTCCGGATCCACGCCGGACAGTGAAATAAAATAGGGGGTATGGAGCGAGAGAAAAATCCCGTGCTCGCGCGCTTTTTCGCCGAACGCGCGCAACGATTCTTCCGACGCGTTGACGCCGCGCGTGGCTTCGTATTCAAATGCGTCGATGCCGTTCTGCTTGAGCCAGGTAGGGGTTTGAAGCACGGATTTCATTCCGTCGCGCCGAAACCAATCGCCGTTGCCTCCCGGTCCGAACGTAGGAAATGAGGGGAAAGAAGGGAAGGAAGGGAAAGAAGAAGGTGAATTCATCGCGCTATACCTCCAAATCCGAGTGCTTTTGCCGATACCGCGCCAGATAGGGGCGCTCGATTCGGCGTTTTAGGCGAACAAACAGGGTCCGCTTGTCGCGAATGGGGGGAACAATCAGCGTGCGCAATCCGATGCGCTTGCCGGCGTAAGCGTCGGTCAGCAGCTGATCGCCGAGAATCGCGGTTTCCTCTGCCGCGACGCCAAGGTCGCGCATCGCACGATCCAACGTCCTCCGCCCCGGCTTGCCGGCGTGCCAGTAGGCGGGAACATCCAGCGGCAGGGAAAATCGTTCCACGCGCTCGCGATGATTGTTGGAAATCAGCGCAAGGCGAACGCCCGCCTCGCGCAGCTGCCGAACCCAGACGCGGTGCGCGTCGTTCGGCTCCGGCATTTCGTAGGGCGCCAGCGTGTTGTCAATGTCGACCAGCAACGCGCGCACGCCGATGGAAGCAAGGAACGCCGGTGTGATCTCCTCATAGCGGGAAAAGAGATAATCGGGAATCAAATAGCGTTCAAACAGCACAATCCATACCTCCGTTGCGGGCGTTGTCGTCGCCGAGATTTTTCAATGTATCACATTATTGTATCACAAAATTCTCTCAAACGCAAGGTCTTTTTAGGAAATGTTACGATTCGGACACAGATTTTTTGCGCGCTTTTTGTGTCTTTGCTCTTTACCGCGACGCGCGGGGCAGCCAAACGCAAAATTCCACCGACCCGTCCGCGCAGCTAACGTCAATCTTCCCGCGATGCGCGCGGACGATGGATTTGGCAATCGCCAGTCCCAAGCCGTAATGCCCGCTCTCGGCGGACCTTGCGTCATCCGTCCGATAAAAACGATCGAAAATGCGTTCTCTTTGCTCGCGCGGGATGGGATCCCCGTCATTGACGATCGAAAACTTCGCTGTGCCGTGCTCGCGCGTCAGGGAGAGGGTGACCTTGGTGGCGCCGGCGCGACTGTGCCGAATGGCGTTGTCCACCAAAACGGAGATCAGCTGCTTGAGCTGCGCGCTGTTTCCCACAACGACAATCGGATCGTCTATATGGCAAACCAAGGTGATTCCGTGCTCAAAAGCAACGCTTTCAAACGGCAAAACTTCCCCGTTGACCAGCCGACAAAGGTCGATTTGTTCTTGGTGCGCGGCGACTTGCTCGGTTCGCGCCAGCTCCAACAGTTGACCGACCAGAGCGCTCATGCGCTCGTTTTCGTAGCGAATGTTGGCCAACCATTGATTTTCCCCCACTTCCCTCGTCAGCAGTTCCGCGTTGGCATGGACCACCGCCAGCGGCGTTTTCAGCTCGTGACCCGCGTCGGAAATGAACTGTTTTTGCTTGGCGTAGCTTTGCTCCAGCGGGCGCACGATTTTCCCCGATAAAAACAGGGCAAGCGCGAAAAACAAAAGCATGGCGACTCCGCCGAAAATCAGCGTATAGCGGATCAGCGTGGCGGCGCTCTCGCGAACCAGCGTGTTATCCATAAACGTGATCAGCCAATAGCCGCCTTTGTCGGTTCGATAAAACGCCAAGTTGCGTTCCGTCCCGTATGTGACGTCGGATCGCACCAGATCGATCGCCAACGCCTCCAGTTCCCCGTCGGTATACACGGTGGGCGGCTCGTTTCTCGTTTCCAAAATGTCGCCGTGATAGGAAACGGCTACCGTGTAAAAAACGGACAGCTGAAATCGCGGCGTATCGGCAAATTCCGGATTCAATTCGTGCGGATTGTTGCTCTCGCTCGGCTTTTCCGGCGGCGGATCGACCGCATTGTTTTGCCGCAATGTGTACTGCGCGGCGTGGGTGCGCAGCATTTGCTCGTTTTGCTTTTTCATGTCCAGGTAGCTGGATATGCCGATGATACCCAGAGTTCCCGCCCACAAAAGGACCAAAACGGACATGATGGCGGCAACGATTTTACGTTTGGCTTTTCGGAACATGGTCATACCTCAATTCGTAACCGACCCCGCGCACCGCTTTGATTTCGGTTTTCGCGCCGACAAAAGCAAGCTTTTTGCGGGTGAACGACATATAGACTTCCACGTTGTTGTACTCCGAATCGTTCTCAAATCCCCAAATTTTGATCGCCAGCTGCTCTCTGGGGAGAATTTGCGAGCTGTTTGCCATCAAGTATTCCAAAATGCGATATTCTTTTTCGCTCAAACGGACTTCCGCTCCGGTGGTCACGCAACCGAGCGTCAAAGAACCGGTATCCAGCTTGATATCGCCGTAGGAGAGCGTGCCGTCGGTGACTCCCATGGCTCGGCGGCTCAGCGCGCGCAGGCGGGCGAGCAGTTCTTTGGTCATAAACGGCTTGGTCAGATAATCGTCCGCGCCGCTGTCAAGGCCGGCGACTTTATCGTCCAGTTCGGATTTGGCGCTGAGCATAAGGATCGGCGCGGAAATTCCGGCGGCGCGCGCTTTTTTTGCGATATCGTAGCCGTTCATCCCGGGGAGCATGACGTCCAAAATGATGATGTCGTAGATTTTGCTTTCGATCGCAGTCCACCCGTCCGAGCCGGAGGGATAATGATCCACCTCATATCGTTCTTGCCGCAGAATTTCGCATAACGCTTGAGCCATTCGCATTTCATCTTCAACCAAGACAATGCGCAAGAAAACCACCTCGCTTTCGTTGTTGCGTCTATTATACACGATTTTTGACGATTTATCAAGAGGGCGCGCGAGAATCGCGGGAAAAACTTCTTGAAAGAAGTTCCTATCCCGCTATTTGGCGCCCACGATGGTCCCGCCCCCGAGGCGGCAGCCGGCAGTATGGCAAGGAACTGCCCTCACCCCCTGCCCCCTCTCCCGCACGCGGGCGAGGGGGTGTCCTTAGTTTTTCTTGTCAGGGGAGCACGCTCCCCTGACGACCCCACGCTGCTGCCGGGGAGGACAGCTGAAAATTTTCGTACATTCTTTGGAACAGCGGCTATCCTTTTGATAAAAAAGTTCTTGAAGAGGGGTCTGGGGAGGAACTTCTTTCAAGAAGTTCCTATCC
>CAZDOX010000011.1:0-13301 GCA_964507155.1 uncultured Lachnospiraceae bacterium | reverse complement strand
CCATGGTTCGGGCAAACGAAAGCAGCTGACGCTGACCGGCGGAGAAGTTATTGCCCCTCTCTCGCACTTCTTCGTCCAAACCTTTGGTCAATTTGGCAATGAAATGATCGGCGTTGACATAGCGGCAAACCTGCATGACCTCATCGTCCGTAATACTCTCGTCCCGCAAGACGATGTTGGAACGAATGGTGCCGGAAAACAGAAAGACATCTTGCAGCATTTGACCGAAATGACGTCGCAAAGACGAGATTTTGATGTGTCGAATATCGACGCCGTCAATGAGAATTTGCCCTTTTTGAATGTCGTAGTTGCGGCAGATCAGCGACAAAATCGTCGTTTTCCCGGATCCGGTGGAACCGACAAACGCCACCGTTTGCCCGGCTTCGACTTTGAACGAAACGCCTTTGAGAACCCATTCGCCCGGAACATAAGAGAACCACACGTCGCGAAACTCAATTTCTCCGCGCACATGATCCAATTCCACCGCGTCGGGCAGATCTACCACATCCGGTTGAATGTCCATGACGGTAAATACTTTCTCGCCGGAAGCAAATGCCGATTGCAAGCGGTTGAATTGCTCGGCAAGATTTTGAATCGGGTTGAAGAATTTATTGATGTACATGTAAAACGCGATAATGGTGGGGGCGTCAATGCTCTGACCCGCAAACGTCGTTCCGTCCAGATATCCCTTACCGCCGACGTAAAAGAGGCAAAGGACCGTGGAAATGTAGAGCATGTATACCAAAGGACGAAATACGCTGAACACCATAGACTCTTGTATTTTGTAGCGCTCCAGCAAACGGTTCTTTTCCTCAAAATCGTCCCGCTTTTTCTTTTCCCGGTTGAAGACCTGAATGATTTTCATGCCGGAGAGATTTTCCGACAAAAACGTGTTGATGTCGGTCGTTTCATCTTTGACCTTGCGATAGGCGGCACGGGAAAACTTTCTGAAAATCACGGTGAAGAGAACGACAAACGGAACAAAGCACAAAACCAGCAACGTTAGTCGGATGTTTATCGCCAACATGGCGCAAAACACGCCGACGATCACAAACATATTCTTCAGTAAGTTCACCAGCAAGTGGGTGAACATCATGGAAATGGCTGCGGTATCGTTGGTCACGCGCGTCACCAGCTTGCCCACCGGGGTAGCGTTCAACTGCGCGTGCGATAAGTGCTCAATGTGCGTAAATAAGTCCTCGCGCAACGCAGACACGATTTTTTGCCCGGTTTTTTGCAGCACGATCGCCTGAATATACGCAGAAACCATGGAAACGACCAAGATCGACGCGTAACCCGCCACGCGAGCGAATACTGCTGACATGTCAAAATCTTCCATGATCAATCGTTCGATGTCGGAGATGATCAGCGGGGAGACAATGTCGTAGGAAATGGAAACCAACATAACCACGCCGACCAGCGCGAACGATTTCCAATACGGCCGCGCATAACGCAGCAAGCGACGGATGATTTCTCCGTCTTTCATGTGGCGATCAAATCCGACCGCCGCTTTTTTATCTTTAATCAGCGCGTACGCGATCAAAAAGGCAACGGAGAACAAGCCGATCGCGGCGCCGACGAATAACAGCGGTTGAATCTCACGCATTGAGTTCTCCTCCTTCCTCGTCCAATTTTTGCAAATGAACCAAATTTCGATATCCCTCACACCGAGCGCAAAGTTCGGCGTGCGTACCGAAATCAACGAGACGACCGTCCTCCATAAACAGAATCCGATCCATATCTTCCACCGTGGAAATACGGTGCGCGATCAACAGTGTGGTCATACCGGCGCGATTTTCTTTCAATCCGGCAAGAATTTTTTTCTCGGTTTTGGTGTCCACTGCGCTGACCGAGTCGTCCAAAATCAAAATCGGCGCATGTTTCATCAAGGCACGCGCGATGGAGATGCGCTGCTTTTGCCCGCCCGAGACGGTCACGCCGCGCTCCCCGAGCACGGTTTCATATTGCTCATGAAATTCCATAATGTTATCGTGCACATCGGCCAGACGCGCCGCCGCACGAACCGCTTCGCGCGTGGCATGGTCGTGCGCCGCTTGATGTTCCACCGTCGCAAAGGCGATGTTGTTTTCTACCGTGTCACTGAAGAGAAAATTGTCCTGCGGCACGTAGGCGGCGCTGTCTCGCACCTCGCGAATGGGAATGTCGTTCACGTCGTGTCCGTCGTAAAACAACATGCCGTCCGGGACATTATAGGTGCGCAGCAGCAGATCCACCAGCGTGGTTTTCCCGCAGCCGGTTTTTCCGACAATTCCGACACACTCGCCCTCGTGAATGGTAAATGAAATATCTTGCAGTGCGTCGTAATCCGCGCCAGGATGGCGAAACGTCAAGTGCTTGGCGGTAATTTCACCGCGAAGCGCCCCGACGGAACGGACATTTGGGCGATCGCAAACGGTAATTTCGGCGTCCAGCAGTTCGCTGATTCTTTTCACCGACGCGCTGCCGCGCGAGGTCATGTCGATCAGCTCCGAGACTGCCATGACCGGCCAGACGATGGTGGTAAAGTATCCGATAAACTCAACCAAATCTCCGGCGTTAAATTCTTGAATCTTAACCAGATACGATCCGTACCCGAGGATGATGCAAATGACCGACTCCACCGCCAGCGTAACGGAAATATTCAACAGCGTGGAGAGCTTGGTATAGGCTACGTTGGCGTCTTCGTTTTTACGATTCAGATAGCGGAAAGCCAGCAGCTCTTTGGCTTCCTTGACAAACGCCTTGACCACGGAAATGCCGGAAAAGTTTTCTTGCGCGAAATCGGAAAGCTCCGAAAACGCCGCTTGTCGCGCGTCCCACTTTAGCGTGAGATATTTTCCGACCCAAATGCCGCAGGAGAGCAAAAGCGCCATGGGAATCAGAGACAAAACCGTCAGTAATCGGTTCATATTCCACATGTTTACGATGGCAAGACCGCCCAGCAGCAGGACGTCCGTCAATTCCAAAATGCCGAACGATACACACTCTTCGATGGTGTCCAAATCGTTGGTAAAGAGCGACATCAGGTTGCCGACTTTGTTGGTTTGGTAGTATTCTTGCGGCAGATCTTTGCACCGATCGAACATGCGGCGGCGCAAATCCGTGGTCACTTTGTTCCCCGCGTTAAAGAAGCATATGCGCCAAAGGAAGCGACCGCACACCATCAGGACGATGATCACCATCAGCGGGCGGCAAATGTAATCCAGCAAAAAATCCAGATTAAACGGTTGAAGCACACCGTTCACTTCGGCGGCGCCGTCGTTGATCCCGTTGACAATTAAATTATATAATTCCGGGATTTTCATTTGAAAGACATCCACCAGCAGCAGCGAGACAATCCCGCCGAGAAACAGATATAAGTAGCGCAAATAATATCGATTGATATGGCGACCGAATATCATGGCATTCTCTCCTTTTTTGTTATATTTCTTATTTCTTATGTTTTACATTTTTCGGACAATAAAAATACGTCCCCCCAAGGACGTTGCTCTCAGCTTTATTCATTATAACATATTCAATGAATATTGTCAAGGGTTCGGTAAGACATTTCGGCCGATGTGATAAAGGAATTTGAGCAAAACTTGTTGAAAAATCGCGGGGATTGTGGTATTCTATACGCGACGTATAACAAGAGCGAACAAAGTGCGATTGCGAACCGAATCAATTCGGAATTGAGAATTTCGCCGTACGATAGGCACCAAAAGACAAAAATATGATATCATGCGGTAAAAAAATCATTTCAAGTTCGAACCGAAATGAAATCTCTACGACTATATAGGTGAACGTTCAAAAGTGCTCCGGAAAGCAGGTAATTCGATGGAAAACGATGAAATCTTTCAATATTATGATGATCTGATCAGACTGGCCACGGCAAAAGGCAACACGCAAAGTGATGCCGATGACCTTGTAGGAGACACCATGCTTGCGGCATTTGCCTTCATGCATCGAGGAGGGGTCATCGAGCATCCCAAAACTTGGCTGATTAACACGCTTTGTCATAAGCATTATGATCGTCTCAGAAAAAAGTATCGCGCGCCCGTGACCCTATGCTTGGACGAGTGTGCCGAGATAGCGATAGGGGAAGATGAGGATGAAGAATATTTTACCATCGAAGAAGCCTCTAAGGTGCGCAAGACGTTGGGATACCTCGGTTTTATGACACGTGAGGTTCTGATTCGTTTTTACTTTGGAAATCAAAGTGTATCGGACATTGCCGAAGAATTGCGTATTCCCGAGGGTACGGTGAAAAGCCGTTTGGCCGCAGGCCGTGATCAGATGAAGAAAGGACTTGAAACGATGGAAGCCATGAAAACGAGAGAAAACTGTTTGCCATGCGAGATGGATCTGTCATATGGCGGGCGGGAAGGATTCAACGGCGAGCCCATGTCGCTGGTTGAGGGGAATTTGATCGCAAAAAATCTTTTGATTCTTGCCTATGACCAACCCATGACGCTCAGTGATTTATCCAAAGCAATCGGGATTCCCGCCGCTTATATTGAGCCGATTGTCCGAAAACTTGTGGACGGCGAGCTGATGGTGCGGATGGGCAGCGGCAAGGTATATACGGATTTTATCATGATAAGACCGCAAAATTCTCTTAATTATTTCAAACCGCAGCTTGAGTTTGCTCATCGGCACTTTGAGACTGTATGGAAAATAATGGAACAAATGTCCGATCAAATTTCAGAAATGCCATATGTCAAAAAAATGGACGCCGAGGTACGAACGAAGCTGGATCGATATGCCGTTTTAAAAGCGTTGCAAGATTTTCAGCATTTCGGAATCAGCAAAATCGAAGCGCCTAAATTCCCGAAACGAAAGGACGGCGGTCGGTGGTTTGCGCAAGCTATGGTGTATGATGCGGGATACCATAGAAAAGAGTATAACGAAGCATCCGAATATTGTATTCACGGCGGTCACCGCATTTCGGAAGAAGTAGCGGTAGGACGAACCAAGCGGATTCAATTTCATGAATTTGACACGACGCTGTGGGATAGTCCGCATCGTTACGGTGGTGCACCCGAGTTGTACTTCAAAAATATCATTCCTTTACTGTGGAGCGTTTATGACGGTATTCCGCCGGAAGCATCGGATATTCCGAATGAGTTTATCTCCTATATTCCCACGCTGGAATGTTTGGGTATCGTAGGGCGCAAGAAAGATCGATTGTGTGTAAAAATTCCCGTGTTGAAGAAAACGGAATATGACGAAATGAGCGCGGCAATAAAAAACGCGACCGAGGAAATAAAAGCTGCTATCGGAGAAGAATTTACGGCTTTTGTCGCGTCGATGAAAACGCCGATTCCAAAGCACCTTACCTCCGTTCCCGAACTGTTCAGGTACCACGAAGCGACCAAATATTTTGTTATGTCTATCGTTAGAGAAGCGTACGACAAAGGATTGCATTTGAAAGACGTTGATTATTGTTGCCCGCCGACAATATTGGTGTACGAATGAGTGGGGAAGTGTAGAGTAATAAAAAGGCTGTTGAATACGACCGACAGCCTTTTTTGTCGTTAGTCACTTGGCAAACAAAACGGCAAGTAAATGGATTTCCCTGCCCGCAAAAATCTAACTCTTGACAAACGGTTCAATCTGTGGTATAATTGTACTGCATGAGGTGATTTGCGGTGCTGACGGAAATGTGAGATTACACAGTGTGTCGCAAATATAATATCGCCGACCGTCTGGGCAACTCCGCAGCTAAGTGTGGGGGTGCTCTGTTTTTTTAGCGGGGGTCGCGCTCTATGCTCCACCGATGGCGGCTTGCCGATCATGCACATGAAAATGAAAAAAGTAAAGGAAAATAAAGGAGACTACACGATGCAATTTAAACAATGGGATGGATTTCAAGAGGGTGTTTGGCAAAATGAAATTAATGTTCGCGATTTTATTTTGAAAAACATCACGCCGTATCACGGCGATGATTCGTTTTTGGCGCCCACCACCTCGCGCACGGACGCGCTGTTTGCCAAGGCGCAGGAACTGTTTCGGCAAGAACAAGCCAAAGGCGGCGTGCTGGACGTCGATACGGATACGGTTTCGTCGATTTGCAGTCATGCTCCCGGTTATGTGGATCGCGATCATGAGTTGATCGTCGGGTTACAAACCGACTCCCCGCTCAAACGCGCCATTCATCCGTTCGGCGGAATTCGCATGGTGCGTGACGCTTGCAAAGCTTACGGCTACAAGCTGTCGGATGATGTCGAAAAACAGTTCGCTTTTCGCACCACGCACAACGACGGAGTGTTTCGAGTCTATTCCGACGAAATGCGCGCGGCTCGCCACTGTGCGCTCCTGACCGGTCTTCCCGACGCTTACGGTCGCGGCAGAATCATCGGCGTCGATGCGCTGATCGAATGGAAGAAAAAAGACAAAGCGGCGCTCGGTCTTGCCGATATGGACGTCGACAATATTCGCCTTTCGGAGGAACTGTATGAGCAGATCGCTTTTCTCGGAAAATTAAAGCAAATGGCAGCATCCTACGGCTGCGACATCAGCCGGCCGGCCCAAAACGCCCATGAAGCCATTCAGTGGACCTATTTTGCGTATCTGGCAGCAAACAAAGAACAAAACGGCGCCGCCATGTCGTTTGGCAGAACCAGTTCTTTCTTTGATATTTATATTGAGCGGGATCTTCGGGCGGGCATTTTGGATGAAACCGGTGCGCAAGAATTATTCGACGCGTTGGTGATCAAGCTGCGTCTCATGCGTCACTTGCGCACGCCGGAGTACAACGAACTTTTCGGCGGCGACCCCATGTGGATTACCGAGGCTGTGGGCGGTATCGCGGAAAATCACGCGTCCTTGGTCACAAAATCCTCGTTCCGTATTTTGCATACGCTGCAAAATCTCGGACCGGCGCCCGAACCCAATTTGACGGTTCTTTGGAGCGATCATCTGCCGGAATCGTTTAAAAAATACTGCGCTAAAATTTCGATCGAAACCGATTCCATTCAGTACGAAAACGACGATCTGATGCGCCCGATCTACGGCGACGACTATGCGATCGCATGCTGCGTCAGCGCGATGAAGGTCGGAAAGCAGATGCAGTTCTTCGGCGCGCGAACCAATTTGGCCAAGTTGTTGCTGATTGCCCTAAACGGTGGATATGATCAGACGTTCGGCACGCGCATAGGGCCGCAGATGGAGCCGATGACCGACGATGTGTTGGATTACAATCGGGTGTGGGATCGCTTCAAAATTTATCTTTCTTGGCTGTGCCGTCTCTATGTAAACACCATGAATTGTATTCACTATATGCACGACAAGTATATTTACGAAAAAATTCAAATGGCATTGCACGACACGCAAGTTGAGCGCCTGATGGCATTCGGCATTGCCGGTCTTTCGGTGATTACCGATTCACTCTCCGCCATTCGCTACGCCAAGGTGCGCCCCGTTGTGGGAGATGACGGAATGATTTGTGATTTTGAAACGGTGGGAGATTTCCCCAAGTACGGCAATGACGATGATCGCGTGGATATGATCGCCCAAGAACTGGTTCACCTGGTGCATGAAGAATTGAAAAAGACGCCGACCTACCGCAACGCGCGCCATACGCTCTCGGTTTTGACTATTACGTCCAACGTGGTGTACGGAAGAAAGACCGGTTCCACACCGGACGGAAGAAAGGCGGGAGAACCGTTTGCTCCCGGTGCCAACCCCATGCACAATCGCGAGGAGAGCGGTGCGATTGCATCCTTGAATTCGGTGTCCAAGCTGCTGTACTCCGACGCCATGGATGGAATTTCCAATACATTTTCCATCGTACCGGACGCGCTGGGTAAAAATGATGATCAACGCGCCGAAAATCTGGTCTCTATCTTGGATGGTTATTTCTCCAATGACGCCC
This sequence comes from uncultured Lachnospiraceae bacterium, assembly GCA_964507155.1. Lineage (GTDB taxonomy): Bacteria > Bacillota > Clostridia > Oscillospirales > CAG-272 > SIG644. The sequence goes on along the minus strand of CAZDOX010000011.1, from coordinate 5,446 downwards.
ATCATTTAAACGTCAACGTTTTGAATCGAGAAACGCTGATGGATGCGTACGAACATCCCGAGCAGTACCCCAACCTAACCATTCGCGTTTCCGGCTACGCCGTCAATTTCTGCAAATTGTCCCGTGAACAACAGCGCGAAGTGATCTCGCGTACGTTCCACCAAACCATGTAAAGAAGCTGCCCCACCATCTGCCCTTTGGCGGCAGTGCGTGGGGCCAAAAGCCAAAGAATGAGAGCATACGAATGAACTTGTGCGGAAAAATTCACTCATTTCAATCTCTCGGAACAGTGGACGGACCGGGAGTGCGCGCGGTGATCTTTATGCAAGGGTGCCCCCTGCGCTGCGTTTGCTGCCATAATCCCGATACGTGGAACCCTATGGGCGGAAGTGTGACTACGGTAGACGATTTACTGCGCCGAATCGAACGCTGCCGACGGTATTTCGGGAAGACGGGCGGGGTCACCGTCTCCGGCGGAGAGCCGCTGATGCAAGCGGAATTTGTCGCATCGTTGTTTGCTGCGCTCAAACGTCTGGGGATTCATACGGCGCTGGATACGTCCGGACTTCTTTTGAACGAATCGGTCAAGACGTTGCTTCAATCGACCGACTTGGTCTTGCTGGATTATAAATATACCAACCCGCAAGATTATCTGGCATATACCGGGATGGAGCAATCGGCTGTCGACCGCTTCTTGCAATATTTGCAACAAAACGATATTCCGACATGGCTCAGACATGTGTATATCCCCACACTGAACGACACGGATCAGTCACTGGCACGGCTTTGCGCCCTGCGAAGTCAGTATTCCTGCGTCAAAAAAATCGAATTGCTTCCTTTTCGCCGTCTGTGCTTGGAAAAATATCAATCCATGGGATTGGATTTCCCCCTTGCCGACACGCCGGAACCGTCCAACGAGGAAATTGCCGAAAAAAAGAAAAAATTTCCTTGTTTGAACGGATGAGTAATAAAGTGATAAAGCGATAAAGTCACAAAATGAAAAATAAAAACAAGGGAAACGTTTGACTTGACGGTTGCCCTTGTTTTTTAATTTTTATCTTTTAGCGTTTTTTGTGAGCGAATCGAATTGTTGCGAAAAAAACGTTATTCGCCCTGACGCTTTTGCGCCAAATGTTCCTCACGCGCGTTGCGCTTGCCTTCCTCGCGAATATCGCCCGCCTTGGTCAGCGCCAGCTTGGTCAAGAAAGGTCCGACAATCTCGTAGATCAGCACGGCAAACAGCGTGATATTGCGCACAATCGCGCCGTCGGGGCCAAGTTCGATCGCCTTGATCGCCATGCCGAGCGCGACGCCCGCCTGAGGCAGCAGCGTGATCCCCAGATATTTGACAATGTTCGGATCGCTGTTGGTCATTTTCGCACTGATTTGCGCGCCGAAATATTTGCCGATGGAACGAGAAATAATGTAAACGATACCGACGATCACCACGGCAACGTCGGAAAAGACCGACAGTTCCAATTCCGCGCCGCTGATCACAAAAAAGAGAATCAAGATCGGCGTGGTCCAGCGATCGGCGCGTTCCATCAGCTCCTCCGAAACGTCGCAGAAGTTGCAGAACACCGTTCCCAGCATCATGCAAGCCAACAGCGAGGAAAAGCCGATATGCACTTGCCCGATTTCGAATTTGAGGCAGGATAGCGCGACGGTCATCATGACAAACGTCACGGAAACCGCCATACGCTTGGAACGAGAGTGGAAATACCGTTCGCAAACGGTAAACAGCAATCCCATGATGAACCCAAGCGCCAAGGACAAGACAACTTCCAGCAGCGGCTCCAAAATCACCGAAAGAATATCTACGCTGCCGGCGCTCATCGACTTGGCAACGCCGAAAGAAATGGCAAAAACAACCAAACCTACCGCGTCATCCAAGGCGACGACGGGAAGCAGGACGTCGGTGACCGGACCTTTCGCTTTATATTGCTTGACCACCATCAGCGTAGCTGCCGGTGCGGTTGCCGTAGCGACGGACGCCAACACGATGGCAGCAGGCATGGAGAGTTTGTCCGGCATGAGAAAATGCAGACCGATCAGCACGACGTCGACGATAATGGTGGTAAAAATCGCCTGAAACACGCCGATGACCGTCGCTTGTTTGCCGATTTTTTTCAACTGTGCCAAGCGAAATTCGTTGCCCATGGCAAAGGCAATAAACCCGAGTGCCAAGTCGGAAATAATGCCGAAGCCATCCAACTGTGACGAGGTAATTCCGATTCCTTTCATGTTCAGTGCACCAAGGCAAAACGGCCCGATCAAAACACCCGCGACCAAGTAAGCGGTCACGGCAGGAAGTTGAACTTTCTTGGCAAGGCGAGACAAAAGCAGTCCCGCCAGCAAAGCAATGGATAAACTGAGTAAAATACTTGCTGTTTGAGTCATAATAATCTCCATTCCGCCGCCATGCGGCGGCACAAAATCGCTACGCGTGAAATAGGTTTTCTTTCCGGTTTTGATTCATTGAACTTTCACGCTAAGCTCCATTCCGCCGCCATGCGGCATAACTGCGGTGCGTGAATCGAAAGTCAAAACGCTCTCTCACAAATTCGCATTTTTTCTTTCCGCCGCCATACGGCGGCACGGTCATAAGACCGTGCCGCACCGTCAAGATGATCATCGAACATCGATGAATATTTTTACAAATCGTTGCGTGCCACGTCTTCCGGCGTCTCGCGACGAACGGCAAGGTAGTCATGCCCGCGGCCGTCTCCCGTGTCTTCGCTGCGCAACATGACAATAGGAAGATTGGGGATTCGATTATAATGCGAAGCCATGGCGTAGTTATACGCTCCGGTAGTCAGCACCGCGAGAATATCTCCGCGGGAAACGCAAGAGGGAAGAAAAACGTTTTCTTGCAAGATATCTCCGCTCTCGCAGCAACGTCCCGCAATGGTGCAGGGAAAATCTTTTCTCTCGTCGGCGTGGTTTGCCAGCACAACGGTATAGCCGGAACGATACAGAGCATATCGCGGATTGTCTGTCATTCCGCCGTCCACGGAAACATAATTTTTATAGCCGGGGATTTTTTTGATTGTTCCGACCGTATATAAAGTCATGCCGGCGTCCGCGACAATACTTCGACCGGGTTCCATGCGTATGGCGGGGAGATCAATCTCCAGCTTTTGCGCCGTTGCTTTGATGTAATCGGCAACCTGCGTGATACTGCTTGCCAGATTGAGATACGGATCGGTGTCCAGATACCGAACGCCATAGCCGCCGCCCAGATCCAACTCGTTGGCGACGTAGCCGATTTTTTCTTTTATTTGCGCCAGAAAGGTCAGCATGATGTCGCTCGTTCGCAAAAAGACGTCTGAATCAAACACTTGCGAGCCGACGTGGCAGTGAAATCCATTCAGGCAAACGCCCGGCAGCGACAGCGCGGTGCGCGTGATTGCCTCGGCTTGTCCGGTTTCGATGGCGGAACCGAATTTGCTGTCCACTTTCCCGGTGGCAACTTCTTCGTATGTGTGCGGATCAATTCCGGGCGTTATGCGCAGCAATACATTTTGGCGAAATTTGCGCTGTTGCGCCATGCGATCGATGGCATACAGTTCTTCCGCATTGTCCACGACAAACGTGCCGACGCCATGATCCATGGCGTATCGAATATCCTCATCGGTTTTGTTGTTGCCGTGAAAATAGGTTTTTTCCATCGGGAAACCCGCCGCCCAAGCGGTATAAATTTCGCCGACGGACACGACGTCCGCGCCAAACCCCTCTTCCAGAATGATTTCATACATTCGCTTAAAGCAAGCGGCTTTTCCTGCGTATAACGGCAGCGCCGACTCGCCAAAGGCGCGACGCATCGCTCCGGCATAAGTGCGGCAATTTTCGCGAATCCGATCTTCATCCATCAGATAAAGCGGCGACCCGTACGCAGCAATAAGCTCCGTCGTGCTGCGCCCCGCAAAAAAAAGGGTATTGTCGTGAACGGAAAGATTAGGGCAAATCATAAATTACAATTCCTTATGGTGGGATTAATGAAGTAACGATTTCATGTCATACAAGCCTGCGTCTTGATGAACAAGAAAAGCTGCTGCCGCAATGGCGCCTTCCGCGAAAAGCGCGCGGCTGTGAGATTCGTGCTTGATGGTGATGGTTTGCGAATCGGTTCCGATCAGGACTTCATGCTCGCCGATGATATTTCCCATACGAACGGCATGGATTCCGATCTCGCCCGGGGTACGCTTTGCCGTACCGGAGCGACCCGTTTGCAAATGTGCGCCCGGTCGAACCGATTGAATGGCGTGCGCCAGCATGAGCGCGGTTCCGCTGGGGGCGTCAAGTTTGCGGTTGTGGTGCTTTTCAATAATTTCTATGTCCGCGTCCGGCATGGCGGCGGCGGCTTTTTTTGCCAGCTCGACCAAAAGCGCCACGCCGAGGGAATAATTGGCGGAATAAAACACGGGAATACTCTTGGCGGCCTCGTGAATCAGCTCCATTTCCGCCTCGGTCTGCCCGGTGGTGGCAATCACCAAGGGAACATGGTGGCTCAGTGCATACTCCGTCAGCGCGGCGGTCGCACTGTGGTGGGAAAAATCGATGATACAATCCATGGCAACGTCGACATCGGATAAAGAGGGATAGCAAGGCAGGGCGCCCTGGGTGGGGTTGGGATCCACGCCACCCACGGCCACCGTGTCTCGATATCCTGCGTTGATGGTAGCGAGCACTTGTTGCCCCATGCGCCCGCCCATGCCGCAAATGAACACTCGGATACTCATTGGTTTCGTTTAACTTCCTTTAGATTGAATTTTGATAAAAGCGGAAAATCAGAGGGAAACACCGGCGTCCCTCATGCAAGCCATGAGCGTGGCACGATTGTCCTCATCCATGGGCGTCAGCGGCAGACGCAGAGTGTCTTCGCAATATCCCATGGCATGCATAGCAGCTTTGGCCGGAATGGGATTGACCTCGCAGAAGAGCGCGTGGATCAGCGGAAGCAAGCGCAGTTGCAGGCGGCGGCTCTCGGCGATATCCCCGCGGAAAAAGGCGTCGCACATGGCGACCGTCTCGCCGGGCAAAACGTTGGAGAGCACCGAAATGACGCCTTGACCGCCAAGGGACAGAATGGGAAGAATCTGATCGTCGTTCCCCGAATAAATGTCTAATTTTCCTTGGGTCAGCGCGGCAAGTTCGGCAATTTGAGAAATATTTCCGCCGGCTTCTTTGATGGCGCGAATTTGCGGATGATCGGCAAGCGCCGCTGCGGTCTTGGGGAGAATATTGCATCCCGTACGCGAGGGCACGTTGTAGAGGATCACCGGTTTATCGGACGCGTCGGCAATCGCGGAAAACGAAGCGATCAAACCTTTTTGCGTGGCTTTGTTGTAATACGGCGTGACCAACAGCACAGCGTCCGCGCCGACCCGGCAAGCGTACCGCGTCATATCGATCGCATAAGTGGTATCGTTGGAGCCGGTTCCCG
>CAZDOX010000010.1:0-14161 GCA_964507155.1 uncultured Lachnospiraceae bacterium | reverse complement strand
GTCCGCGTGCGGGAGAGGGGGCAGGGGGTGAGGGCAGCACGTCGCCTAACTGCCGGCTGCCGCCCATGACAATGTGGTTGGGAATTTTTGAAGTGTGGTGTGAATCCCCGCCGTTCTCTTGCGTTCTCTTTTGCTTTTTTGCTTTTTTGCTTTTTCACTTTTGACCACACAATCACTTCAACGTGACAACGGTCACGCCGCCGTCGCCCTCGCCGTATTGACCCAGCCGATAGGCGCGAATCCGTTTGTCTTTTTTCAAAAACTGCCACAGCGCCGCGCGAAGCGCTCCGGTTCCCTTGCCATGGATCAAATGAACCGTCTCTATCCCGTGAAAATTCGCTTCATCCAGATATTTATCCACCAGCAGCCACGCTTCCTCGCCGTTCATTCCGCGCAAATCAATTTCCGGTGAAAAATCGTAGCTGACCGAGGATCGATACGACGAAGCCGTTTTTTTCTTTTGATCCGCGGTAATCACCATCGGCACGTCCTCAACCAAACGCAAATTTTTCACTTTGGTTCGCGTGGTAATAATTCCCGCCTTGACCATCACGTTCCCCGCGCGATCCGGCAAATCCGTGACAACGCCGGTTTTTCCGATATCCACCAGCAACACTTCATCCCCTTTTCGCAACGGACGGGGCAAAACGTATTCCTCGTTGTTCTTTTCTTCCACGGGATTGATCAAATTCTCGCTTGCCCGCCAATGAGCGCGGATGTTGCGTCGCGATTCTCCCAATTGATCGGCAAGGCGCGCGGATTCTTGCGCTTTTCGCACTTTATCCGCTTGTTCCAAAATATAATCTCCCGACGCCTTGGCGCTGACCAAAATGTTCTGTGCTTTTTCTCTCGCCTTTTCCAACGTTTTTTCCGCTTCGGCAAGTCGATGTGCCAGTTGTCGTTCCGCGTTTTTCTTATACGCTTCGTATTCCTCGCGCAACCGTTTGGCGGTGTTTCTTTCTTTTTCCATCATCACGCGATTTTCTTCCAACTGCGCGATGACATCTTCAAACTGCTTGTTTTCCGCGCCGACCAGTTCCTTTGCCCGTTCGATAATCGCCGCGGGAATCCCCAGCTTGGCGGAAATCGCAAAGGCGTTGGACTTACCCGGCGTTCCGATGATCAATCGATACGTCGGTCGCAGCGTCTCCACGTCAAACTCGCAAGACGCATTGCACACACCCGGCGTGGATAGGGCGTACGCTTTCATTTCCGCATAGTGCGTGGTGGATACGCACAACGCGCCCGCCGCGCGAACCGCTTCCGTAATGGCAACAGCCAGCGCGGCTCCCTCTACCGGGTCCGTTCCCACGCCCAGCTCGTCAAACAGCACCAAAGAATGATCCGTAATCTGTTGAAACATAGCGGAAATGGTCACCATATGCGACGAAAACGTGGACAACGACTGCTCAATGCTTTGCTCATCGCCCAAGTCCACCAAAATATGATCAAAAAGGCACACCTCGGACGGTTCTTCCGCCGGAATGTGCAAGCCGGCTTGCGTCATCAGCGCAAACAATCCCAGCGTTTTCAACGTGACGGTTTTACCGCCCGTATTGGGACCGGTGACGATCAGCGTATCGTACCCGCCGCCGTCCGCCGCGCACCCCTCCCCCAGCGCCACGTCAATGGGAACCACACGATCTCGGTCAATCAGCGGGTGGCGCGCGCCATATAGGCGAATCGTCCGTCCGCTGCTGATTTTCGGAGCGATTCCGTGCATGCGAGAGGACAACTCGCCGCAGGCAAAAATAAAGGCAAGTTCCGTGATGTTACGATAATTCAAACCGATCGCGCCGGAAAACTCGCTTACCTGCGCCGACAGAGCAGATAGGATTTTCTCCACTTCCCTTTCTTCTTTGGCGCGCAGCAAGCGCAACTCGTTATTGGCTTCGACCACCGGCATCGGTTCGATGAACAGCGTCGCCCCGGACGAAGAAGTATCGTGCAGCAAGCCGGGGACATCCGCGCGGTGCTCCACTTTCACCGGGACCACGTATCGACCGTCCCGCGTCGTCACCAAATTTTCTTGCAAATACTTGGCATGCGTCGCCCCGGAAATGTATTTTTGCAGCGTCTCGCGGATTCGGCTGTTTGCCGCGCGAATATTCCGTCGAATCTCCGACAGTGTGTGGCTGGCTTCATCCGCGATCATTTCCTCCGACACGATGGCGCGCGTGATGGCGTCTTCCACGTGTCGGTTGGGAAGCAAGCGTTCAAACAACTCCACGATGGTTGAGGTGAACGTAATATTGGACGTTCCGTAATCTCGGAGCGTCCTGGTAACGCGCAGTACATTGGCAATATCCAACAGCTCCCGCGGGGTTAACATCGCGCCTTTTTCGGCACGCTCGCACGCGGCGCCGACATCGACCACCCCGCCAAATGACGGCGCGCCTTTTTCGTCGCAAAAGCGACGTGCGTCCGTAGTCCGTCGCAATCGTCGCAGCACGTTTCCGATATCCTCCGACGGTTGCAACAGCGCTGCCATGGCGCGGCTCCCCTCCGTCGGCGCGCAATCGACCAGCAAGTCCCGAACGCGGTCAAACTCCAATGTAGATAATGTTTTTTCTGAAATATTCATGATTTTCTTCCGTTTGTTTTTCTTGTTGTTTTTCCGTCATACTTTTTCTTTCATGTCATGGTACATACGCAAGGAAGAAAAGTCCACGTCCAAATGATAGCGCAAGAATACTTCCCCCGCTCGCGTAAACATTTCCTCGTCCCTTTCGTCTTCCAAGCGAAACGCGAACATTTTTTCCATCGGCGTCGACAGCGTGAACCGAATCGCCTGCAACGCTGCCGGGGAAAGCAAAACCATGGGGGATTGCTCGGCCCGTTGCCGCGCCAGTTGCGCGAGCGATTCGTGGCGCCGACGGCACGAGGGACAGAGCAATCCTCCGCCCGCCACGTCAAGAGAAAATCGATCATCCTCCGTTTTGCCGCAATCCGCGCAATGATTCAGCGCGGGAAAAATGCCCTGATACGCCATGACGCGCCACTCGAACACGCCCTTGATCATCGGCTTGGATCGCTCGCCCTTTTCCAAAAAATGCAAGCTGTTCAACAGCAGCCGTACCAGCCGGTGTGCCGGCACCCCCACATCGCTGACCGTGTTGGCAACGTCGCAAAAATAGGACGCCAAATTGAACGCATCCAGATCGGTGCCAAGCCCTCGAAAATTATCCGTCAATTCACCGGTATTCAACCAATACAAGTCTCCGCGACGATACAGCTCGAAATCCCCGTAGGCAAACAACTGACTAATGGGCATTTGCGCGCTTTTCAGCGATTTTGCTCCTTTGGCGACGACGGAAATTTTTCCGACATCCGGCGTCAGCAGCGTCAAGAGCACATCGCCCTCGCGACGCACTCGAATGACCACCCCTTGCCGATGTTCATTGCTTGCCATGACACTCCCCTTTCTCGGCAAGCCGCACCTATCTCCGATTGATTTACTCCTCGCGATAGCCGAAATTACTCACCGTCTTTGCGCTCTCACGCCAATTTTCTTTTACCTTAACCCACAAGTTAAGATACACTTTCCGATCCAGCAGCTTCTCCAAATCCGCTCTCGCGTAAGAGCCGATTCGTTTCAACCCCTCGCCGCCCTTGCCGACGATAATTCCCTTGTGCAATTCCCTCTCGCAGAAAATTTCGGCGCGAATCCGAACCAAGTCATGTTCTTCCTTAAATTCTTCGATCACAACGGCGACGCCGTGGGGAATTTCTTTGTCTACGGTTCGCAGGATTTTTTCGCGGATCAGTTCCGCTGCCATTTGGCGCACCGGCTGATCGGTCGCCATATCCTCCGGATAATACCAGTCGCCCTCTTGCAAAAATGCCGCACATTCTTTCATGAGCGCGTCCACGTTTTTTCCGTTTTTGGCGCAAAGAGGAACGTACGCATAAAATTCATGCCGCTGCGCATATTCGGACAGCCGCTGCGCCACAACATCCGCCGTCACCGTATCCGTCTTGTTCAGCGCCAAAATCACGGGAATGTCCGCACGCCGAGCCTCGGCTATGATTTTTTCTTCCACCGTCCCGCACGTCTTTTGCACATCCGCCATCAAAATCACCGCATCGGCGTCTTGGATGGAGCTGCCGGCAGTTTTAACCATATATTCCCCCAACGCGTTGCGGGGAGAAAAAACCCCCGGGGTATCCAAAAATACAAATTGATCGTCGCCGTCGGTCAAGATTCCGACGATTCTGTTACGCGTTGTTTGCGGTTTGGCGGAAACAATTGCCACTTTCTCGCCCAAAATTCGATTCAGCACCGTCGATTTTCCCACATTCGGTTTGCCGACGATGGCGATATAACATGTCCTTTTCTGTCCCATCTATGTACTCTCCTTTTTTGCTTAACTTTTCACATCAGTTGTTTTTTGTCAACAACCCGGCTGCGTCCTCCGCGCTTTCGGACAACAAATCCACGCTGGCATGATCGGATTGACGAATCAACAGTACGCTGTCCAGCGCTGCGCTGTCGGAACTTGCGCTGACCATCAGTGAAAATTCGTCGCCGCGGACCGCATACTCGCGAATACACATGCCGCTCTCCCAGATCGCTTCATAATAGTGACCCGCAAAATCCGCCCACGTTAAGCGCGCGCCTTGATCGATCAAATCACGCAGATCTTCCTCGGAAAACGCCGTAGCGGCAATTTCCCTCTCCTGCGCACGCTGCGTTTGCCATTCATGAATCCGCCAGATGCTCCACGGCCCGAACAACGCCAAAAAGAGCCCAAGGCAGACCAAAAAAGTCACCAGCTTCACATTCCTGCCGATAAATGTTTCTGTTTTTCCGACCGTCATGGCCGACTCTTCGCGCTTCTCGTTCTCGCGCAGCGGGTCCTGCTTCTCCGATTTGCGAGAATAATGCCCTTGATACGCCACGGTTGATTCACGTCCTTTCCTTTCGGCGTTTTACCGTTTTTTCGGCATGTCGTCTGTCCTATTTTTATGCCGCGACCGTCAAACCGAGCTTGTCCATAATCTCATGCTGGCGGCGTCTCATATCCCGATCTTCCTCCTCGCCAAGTTCATGATCGTATCCCAGCAAATGCAGCATGGAATGAACCGTCAAAAACGCCGCTTCCCGTTCAAAAGAATGCCCGTACTGTTCGGCTTGCGCGCGCGCCCGTTCCAAATTCAGCACAATGTCGCCCAGCATGTTTTCAATCTCATCAATCGCAGGCTCCCCACAACAATCGTCAAAATCGATCAGCGGGAACGAGAGCACGTCGGTCGGCGCGTCGACTTGACGATACCGACGATTCAGCGCTTGAATTTGCCGGTCGTCGGTCAGCGTCACACTGACCTGCACGTCGTTTTCATACCCTTCGTAGCGCAGCGTTTCCTCTATGGCGCGTCGCAGCAGCATCTTCAGCTTGTACGTCACGCGCTCTTTGTTTTGCTCATTTTCGTAATACACAATCAATTGTCCCATAAAAGTCTCCCGTCCGCCGCTGCTTGCAGCGGCATAAAATTTAGTGAAATTCACTCTTCTTTTTTTCGTTCTTTTTTGTATCGGTTTCCCGCTTTTAATCCCGTCCCGCGCGCGGCTTGTCCCACGCGCTCGCGCACGGTTTTCTCATTTTTCTCATCCCGTTCTCCGCGTTCAAACCGATCGTACGCCAAAATGATTTTTTGAACCAAGTGATGCCGCACCACGTCCTTTTCGCTGAAGCGATGAATGGCAATATCCTCGATCCCCGTCAATATGTGAACCGCCACGCCAAGTCCGCTTTTCGTCCCGTGCGGCAGATCGGTTTGCGTTAAGTCTCCCGTGACCACCGCTTTGGAATTGAATCCCAGCCGCGTTAAAAACATTTTCATCTGTTCCGGCGTGGCATTTTGCGCCTCGTCCAGAATGATGAACGAATCGTCCAACGTCCGTCCCCGCATGTAAGCCAGCGGGGCGATTTCAATCGTTTGCTTTTCCAAGCAATGTTGATAATTCTCCGGTCCCATCATTTCAAACAAAGCGTCGTAGAGCGGGCGCAAGTAGGGGTCAATTTTGCTCTGCAAGTCGCCCGGCAAGAACCCGAGCCGCTCTCCCGCTTCGATCGCCGGGCGCGTTAAAATAATGCGGCTGACCTGCTTTTCTCTCAACGCCTTAACCGCCATTGCGACAGCCAGATATGTTTTTCCGGTTCCTGCCGGTCCCACGCCGAAAATCACCGTGTTGCGACGAATAGCCTCTACATATTGTTTTTGACCCACCGTTTTTGCCTTAATCGGTTTTCCCCGCACGGTGATGCTGATGCAATCGTCGCCCATTTCGCTCAGCACCTCGCTCTGTCCGGCATGCGCCATGTCAATCAAATACCGCACCGATTGTTCGGGCACCTCGTCGCCCTGTCGCGCCACGGTGCGCATTTGTCGGAGAACTTGCTCTGCCGCGTCGACCTTTTGCGCGTCTTCCCCCTCGATCACCACCGCGTCGCCGTCTTGCCCGCCGCGGTTGCGCACCGACACCGAAAAAGCATTCTCTACCAGCGTCACATTTTTATCGAACGTTCCGAACACGCGAGAGGTGATTTCCGCGCTGTCCATTTTTATCGATCGTTTTTCCAAAGTCCTTGCTTCCCTCGCTTTTCTTTTTCCGTTTCCGTTTTTTTCGTTTTTCCGTCATGGCTTCGCCGCATCGCGCCTATTTTGACGTGTGCGAAGACGTCTCTCCCTCATAAAGCAGCGGCGCCGACACGGCGATGTTTCGCAGGCAGCTGTACTCGCAAATCAGAATACAGTGCGTGTCGGTATAGGAACACGTCACCGTTTTCGACAACAGCAGAGCGTCAGCCGCCCCCGCTTCCAACCGTTCTTCCAACTCGGACATAGCCAAGGAAAACGCCTGCTGTTCGGAACGCCGTTCCGTCTCCAACGTATAGGGAAGATAGCGCACCGTGCCGATTCCGATCGGCAATTTTTTGCCGCCCGGCAACGTCCAATCATCTATGGTATATATTGTATCACAACTCCCCCCTATAATTCTAGTCTTTTTTGAAAATTTTATCGTTTTTTCAAAAAAAATTAATGTTTTTTCGCGAAATTCTTCCCCGGTATAAACTTTTTTCTCACTTTCATACGGAATTTGAATCACTTCCGTGTGTGTGGTGCGCGCCATCACCTCGCCGCGCGCTCCGATCACGGAAAATCCCTGCGTTTTGGAATCTCGCACCCCGCTGATCAGCAGCTCCCCCGCACGCACCTCTTGTCCCGCTTCCACGACTACTTCGCCCGTCAAAAGACGCACCGATTCGACAATTCCGTCATAGGCAGCCACCAAATTCACCGTCTCCGTCGGTATGGCGCTTTGCCCCGTTTGCAGCTCGCGCACCTGAACGTCTGCCACCGTTCCGCGAATGTTCACCGATACCCACGCCAAATCGGGCGAGGCGCGGAGCATTCGATTTTCAATTTCTCTTGTGTCCAGCCGATCGCGATCCAGCGACATGCCGACATGCAGTCCACAGTCTGCCAGCACCGCGACAATTTGCTCACGACTCAGCGCTTCGTTTCCCTCCACGCGCACCTGCCAAAGAACGCCGCAGCCAAGTCGGATCAGGGCGATGGCCAGCAGCATGCCGACAGCCGCTCCGACTCGGCGGCGATAGCGCAGCAAAAGCATGGGAAATCCGCCGCGGCGAACCGTTCTGATCTCTATGCCGCGACGGCGACACGCGGGATGTAGCGCGGCTGCCACCATGCTGCCGCAACGGATCCGCAAACCGACGCCATCGATATAACGCAGCGGTTGGTAGGCCAGCTTTTCCGCTCGGCACAGATTAAAAAAGCAAGTGACATGCCTGCCGCAAACGTCAATTTCTTCATATCCCAGAAGCAAATGGTACAACCGCATAACTAACCTCCCGTTTTTCGTCCACCGTCTTTTTTTACGCCTCGGATTCCGTCGTCAAGATCATCGGATCATCCGCGCTGCAATATAGAATTTGCCGCAACTGCCCGGTAATCCGAACCCCTTGCTCATGATAGCTGTGGCAAAACAAATCCGCCCCGCCGATGCAAAGGCGAGAAAAATCCGGATCCCTGACCTGCAAAATAATGCAATCCCGCCGATACACCCGGATCCCGCAGCACCCTTGTACCACCAGCGATTTTGCCCCGTCGCTTTCCAATCGACAGCGACTTCCCGTCGCCACATAAAACGCATGGCGCAAACGAGCGCGCAGCGTCTGCCGCTCCGTCTTGTCCTTGGCTGTAACTCGTTGTTTCATGATTATGACCATACCTTTCTATTTTTGGAGAATGTAGGTTTGTGCGTTTTCCGCAAAGCGGAAATTCGTGCCGCCGTTTGGCACGAAAGTCACAAACTCAATGTCTGAAAAACGACCCGTTTTTCAGACTTGTCCCCCTTCCCTCCGCCTTGACTTTGACCTCTTGTCGCCTTTTGACGTCAAATCGAATGTGATGGAATCATCGAACGCGCAGCCATATCGTCACGCCCAAGCAGCAAAGCAGAGCCTGCAGAGCGCGAAACAGAAAAAATCTTCCCCGCCGCACGCGCATACGGCAGGTCTCGCAGGCGGACAACAGCTGATACTGCACGGAAAGTCCGCCCCAGCCGACGGCAGCGGCGCAAAGCAAGGGAGACACGGCACGCAGCCACGCGTCGTTTTCTTGCAGCAGCGCAGCCGCACGCGCGACACCGCCGGTCAATTCAAACAATGCCGCGACCAGTGCCGAGAAAAAGGTCGTCATCCGCGCCGTCGTTCCCGCGTCAAGTTCTTGCCGTCCGTGCGAGAGCAGAGCGCCGAGAGCACCGAGCAGAGCGCCGAAAAAGAGCACCGTTGCCACGACGGAAATCATTCCGTTTGCCGCTCCGATCAGCGCGGCACTCACCGAATTTTTCTCGTGGGAATCGGAATCCGCAGGATCGATCGGGCGGATCGGTTCGGGCGCCGCTATAGGGTCGCGCCCATGAAACATCCATCGATACAGCACCCCGCATAGGGCGGCGGCAACCAAAGCAACACTCCAAAGCACCCGTCCAAAGCAAGCGTCGCCGTATAAAGAAACGCCGACGGCATGAATCAGAAAAGCGGCGCTTGGCACATTGCCGAAGCAAAGCAGCTGCTCCAGCTCGCCGGAAGATATTTTCCCACGTTGCGCATAGGCTGCCGCTGTTTTTGCTCCGATCGGAAATCCGCAAAGCACCCCCATAATATACGCCACGGCGCCGCAGCGAGAAACGCCGAACAAACGGCAAATCGGCTTGGCCACGCGGTTTGCCATCCGTTCACCGGCGCCGCTGCGTACCAACAGTTCCGATGCAACCAAAAACGGGAACAGCGACGGCACCACGGTCCCCGCGCACAAGCGCAGCGCTTGCCGCATGGAAGCGATCACCGCCGACGGCTCCGCCATCAAGAGCAGCAACACCGCGACGGCCGCCGCGCTTCCGGGTCTTAGTCCGGGTTTTGCGGTTCTCGCTTTTCTTTTCCCTCGTAAACGATTTGTTGACATATTCTGCTTACACTCACATCATACTTTGAGTCAACCTTTGCGTCGACGGTCGACCATCTTGTTCATGCTGCATTGTATGCCGACGCGCCGATGGTTATGCCTGTGGAATATTTTCAAAAATTTCACAGAAAATCTACGAAAAGTCCTTGTCTTCCACCCAAAACATGGGTATAATGATACTTGTTATTTCCCCGGCACAAAGTTTATCATGCGGAGGTTTGCCGTGCAGTTTATCATTCCGTCGTCCTATCACGCGCGACCGCTTCGCACGTATTTGCAGCAAGAATTACACTTGTCCTCTCGTCTGATCTCGGCGCTGAAACGCCATCCGAACGGGATGACGTTAAATCATACGCCGGTTACCGTTCGCCAACTTTTGTCAAAGGGCGACACGTTGCGCTTGGCGATTGAAGCCGTCACGCTGTCCTCATCCCGCGCCATTCCCCCGGCAAAGCCGTCCTGCCCGCCGACCATTCTCTACGAGGATCGCGATGTCACGCTTTGCGCCAAGCCTGCCGGCATGCCGACTCATCCGTCGCACGGGCACCAAACCGATACACTTGCCAACGCGCTGGCCGCTCGCGCGCCGGATGATGTCCCCTTTATCTTTCACCCCATCACACGTCTGGATCGCAACACGTCCGGTGTGGTTTTGATCGCGCGCCATCCGCTGGCAGCGCAGCGCCTCACGGACGCCATGATCGCAGGGGAGATTCACAAAACATATCTCGCGCTGGTGCATGGCGTTCCCGAGCGTCCGCGCGGTGATATCATCACCGGAATCCGACGCCGCGAGAGCAGCATCATCACAAGGGAAGCGACGCCCCTTGAGGCGCCGGGCGCGGACTATGCCCACACCCGCTATCAAGTCTTGTTTTCATTCCCTTACTCGTCGCCATCACCGATGGAGAATTCTTCCCCCCATTTTTTATCCTTGGTCTGCGCACAACCGTTGACCGGACGCACCCATCAGCTTCGCGTGCATTTTGCTCATCTGGGGACGCCGATTCTGGGTGACGATCTGTACGGGGACGGTCATGTCACCCTCGGCATGAAACGACATGCCCTGCACGCTCTGGCGCTTACTTTTCCTCACCCTGCCACCATGGCGTCGATGACGCTGCGCGCCCCCTTGCCCGCTGACATGCGCGCATATCTCCCGCCGGATTTTGATGAGTTTTCCGTACTTCCCGATGATTTTTGAATGACTTTCCCGCCGAAAAAATCGGCACGATAACATAACGCACCGCCTCTTCCCGGAACGCGGTAGAACGGAGTTTGAATGACCTCTTTTTCTCACGCATTTCATTCGTTTTTTTCGCGTACCCGACGCCGCACGCCAAAAGACTACGAGAAACTTTCTCTTTTCTCCAAAATCGTGTATCTTTCCGCCATCCCGACGGCGCTGATTTATCTCCTCGCTCGCGCATCGTCTTCGTTTGCCGATTTCTTTAACCGATATATCAGCCAGCCGCTGCGCTTTCTTTTCGCCACGCTGACCAATCTGTTTCCGTTTTCTATCGCGGAATCTCTCCTGCTGTTGCTGCCCGTCTTCCTTGGTCTGCTGTTGCACCACGCGCTTCGCCACCGCATCCGTTCTCGCCGCGCGACCGGAATTTATCTGGCTGAACTTTTCAGTGTCGCCCTGCTTTTTTTGATTATTTTCGTTTGGAATTTCGGCGTCGGCTATTACACCGCCCCGCTGGACGACGAAAGCAAGTTGGATTTGGAACGCAGTGAGGTCAGCGCCGACGAGCTCTATCAAACCGCCCTGATCTTGGTGGACGAGATCAACCGACTGGCCGGTGAGCAAACGTATCGGAGCGACGACTTTTCGGTCATGCCGTACTCGCTGTCGGAAATGAACCGCAAGCTGCTGCTCTCCTACCAAAGTTTTTGCGAAGAATATGATTTTATGGACACCTTTCCCAGCCGAGTCAAACCGGTCATGCTCAGCGAACCCATGTCCTACACGCACATCACGGGCGTATATTCCTACTTCACCGGGGAATCCAATCTGAACGTCGTTTTCCCGGAATATTCCCTCCCTTATACGGCTGCGCACGAATTGGCACATCAGCGCGGCATTGCACGAGAGGATGAAGCGAACTTTATCGCTTTCCTGATCTGTATTCGTTCCGATGACGCTTATCTTCGTTACAGCGGCTATCTGAATCTGTACGAATACGTCGCCTCGGCGCTCTATCAAGCCGACAAAGAACTGTACTTTGAATCTCGCTCGCGCCTGGACACCTCCGTCCGAAAGGAGCTGATCGCCTACAGCAACTTTTTCGATCGGTACCGCGACAGTACCGTCAGCAACGTCAGCGGCGCGATCAACAACACCTACCTGCAAATCCAAGGAACCCCGGGAACGCGCAGTTACGGGTTGGTCGTGGATTTGGCTGTTGCTTATTATCGGTCGCGATGATCCGCCCGCCCCGCCTGCACAATCTCGCGGCGAGATCGCAACAACACGAATAAATTAATCCCCGTCATACCTCCTATGGCAAAATCGGACAACTGCCAAACCGCCTCCGGCGCACCGATCGCTCCGACCAGCGCAAACGCGCTGTATAGGAGCAAAAGAATCCGATCCCGCCTTTGTGCCCTGCGGCGCTTTTCCGTGGGAAACAAGTAGGCACCGGTCTGCAACGCATAATGCGACCAGCACAAAATCGTCGCCAAGCCAAAGCAAAACACCGCCGCGCACAAAAAATATCCCGCCGCGCGGCCAAGCAGCCGTTCAAACGCCAAAATCGTTACCATCATCGGATCTGCGGACGGAAATTGCCCGTCCGGAAACGCGAGCAAAATGACCAGTGCCGTCATGGTACACAGCAAATGCGTATCCAAAACCACCTCCAACATTCCCATGCCGCCTTGTGCCACCGCATCCCCCGTATCGGCGCCCGCGTGCGCCATCGGCGAGGTTCCGCACCCGGCTTCGTTGGACAAAAGTCCCCGCATCGTTCCGTATCGAATGGCGCGCAACATGAAAAATGCGCCGCTGCCGCTCACTACGCCGCGTATACCGTCGCCGTCCGGCGCGATTCCCTGATGAACGATCATCGCCAGCACCTGCGGCACCCTCGCCCCGCATCGTGCAATACCGACCAGAGCCAACACGCAAAAGCCGAGCGACATCCAAGGCACCAAATGTTCCGCCGCGCGAGCCATTCTCCCCCGCTCCCCCAAGCCGACCGTCAACAATACGACGGACAGTCCCACCCCGACCGTAAGGGGCGAAACCCCCAACCGCGCTTCCAGCGCGGAGGAAACGGCGCGTACTTGAATCATGCACCCCATGCACACCGCGTCAATCATCAACAAAACGGCAAACACCCCCGCCAGCCGTTTTCCTCGTCGACTTTGCCGCACGGCGGCATGAGACAATCGAGAAGACGAGCGCAACGGGGAGGAAAAACTGTCTTCAATATAGTACATGGCGCTCCCCTCCCATCCCCGATCGGTTCGGCGACGATGGCGCAGCGCCAATACGATTTCCGCATATTTCAGCAGCATTGCCAGTGCAGCGCTAATCCACATCCAGAAAATCGCACCGGGGCCGCCGTAGAGAATCGCGCCGGCTACGCCCACCAAATTGCCCACGCCCAGAACCCCTGCCAGCGCCAGCGACAACGCGCGCCACGGGGAGTTTTCTCCGCGCCGCCCGGCTTGCCGCATCCGACCGAGCAACGCACGCGGATGCAACCAAATCCGCCGCAAAACAAACAAAAAATAGCCGCCGATCCCCGCCAAAGCCAGAGGCACCAAGCCTCCGGATATCCATGTATTCCACCATTCCAACAAAGCAAGCATTTCTTTCCCTCCACGTTCTCCCATTTTCGTTTTTTCATCGATATTCGCCGTGTTCCGAATCGCGGCTTTCAGCCAAATTTTGCGCTATTTGTTAAAAAAATGTGAACTTCTCAAAAAACTATTGACTTTTTGAAAAAAAGGTATAGAATATATATAGGATTTAGCACTCGGACGCTTTGAGTGCTAAAAACCGACATAAAAATTAGGTTAATCACCCATAATTTAAGGAGGAACTTGAAAATGACATTGAAACCTTTAGCAGACAGAGTCGTCGTGAAACTGATCGAGGCAGAGGAAAAAACTCAATCGGGAATCTTTCTGACCGCGTCCGCGCAAGAAAAGCCGCAAGTCGCCGAAGTCATCGCCGTCGGTCCCGGCGGAATGGTGGACGGTAACGAAGTCGTCATGAGCGTGAAAGTAGGCATGAAAGTCATCACCAGTAAATACGCCGGCACCGAAGTCAAAGCGGACGGTGTGGAATACAACATCGTTCGTCAAAGCGATATTCTCGCCATTGTGGAATGATGTCACCAAAACACTATATGATTAAAGGAGATTGATTATTATGGCAAAAGACATTCTTTATGGAATTGAAGCGCGCAACGCGCTGATGCGCGGCGTAGATCAGCTGGCCAATACGGTTAAGATCACTCTTGGTCCCAAGGGCCGCAACGTGGTTCTGGACAAGAAATACGGCTCCCCGCTGGTGACCAACGACGGTGTCACCATCGCCAAGGACATTGAACTGGAAGACGCTGCCGAGAATATGGGCGCACAGCTGGTGAAGGAAGTCGCAACCAAAACCAACGACGCTGCCGGCGACGGCACCACCACCGCTACCCTT
>CAZDOX010000009.1:0-14339 GCA_964507155.1 uncultured Lachnospiraceae bacterium | reverse complement strand
CGTCAAGGTAGCCCTTTTTTTCTTGATCGGTTCAAGAGCGAAACGCCGATACAAGTTCTCCGCATCATTGACGCCCAAACCTTAACCGCGGAATGTTAAGGGAGGACGGGCGACCCGCAGGTCGCAGCACTACCGACACGCGGCGCTCCGTTAAAGGAGCACGGTGTCAGGCAGCCATAGCAACAGTATTGTTGTCGTTTATTTTTATTCATTGGGCAGTTTATGGGATTACCCGGCCCACCACGCTTATCATACCTCAAAATCCCCGTCGAAACCATTGCACCCCCATGAGATCTTGGATCATACCGCAATCATTATATCAAATTTTTCTATGATTGTCAAGAGCGGGAAAATTGAAAATCGCATTTTCGGTCGTCGAATATCGACAATTCGGCAAAAGATTGGTGCAAAAAAATGGAAAACTGTTGACTTTTTCGCACGGCTGTGGTATCCTATACGTATCACCGAGTAAAATGCGATTTTGCTTTATATTGCATATCGTGCTATCATCATGGAAAAATCAAAAATGGAAGGAGAACAACCTTTTGCGATTGGACAAGCTACTGGTATCTACGGGAAAGTTGACACGCAGTGAAGCAGGCAAGGCAGTTCGAGGCGGTCGCGTCACGGTTAATCACGTTCCCATCAAGCAAGCGTCGCACGCCGTTGATCCCGACCGAGATACCGTTGCATTGGACAGCGAACCGATCATCTATCGTCCTTACACATATCTATTGCTAAACAAACCGGACGGGTATGTCAGCGCCACGGAGGACACTTCCGGCCCCACCGTTCTGACGTTGCTGCCACAAGAATTGCAGCGCATCGGATTGTTTCCTTGCGGCAGGTTGGATAAGCATACGTTGGGGTTGATGTTGCTGACCAACGACGGGCCGTTGGCGCATCGGCTGCTGTCCCCTCGTCATCATGTGGCGAAGACGTATCTCTATACAGCCAAGTTCCCGTTGCAACCATCGGAAATTTCGCTGTTGCAGAACGGGGTCACATTGGAGGACGGGTATGTCACGCTCCCGGCGACCATTGAACAGCGCGAGGGAGAGTGCACCGGAACCATTACGTTAACCGAGGGAAAATATCATCAAATCAAACGCATGTTTGAAGCGGTTCACAACAAAATCGTGACGCTTGAGCGCGTTTCGTTTGCGTTTTTGACTCTGGACGGGCTGGATGCGCGCGGCGCGTGGCGGCATCTCACAGACGAGGAAATTCAACGCTTGCGTGAATAAAAACAATTGCCGGGTCGGCGGTTCACGCTCTGCCCGGCAATCCATCGGTTATTTTGTTTCGAACGCTTGCTTGCAGAGCGCTAAGATTTCCTCGCGATAGGGCATGGATTCGGCTGCCCCTTTTCGCGTCACGGAAATTGCCGCCGTGCAGGTTGCCCATTGCAGGGCGGTTTGAATGGGAAGACCTTCCGCAATCGCTGTGGCAAAGCCGCCGTTGAACGCGTCACCGGCACCCGTGGTTTCCACGGCCTTGACCGGCAGTGACGGCACAGAAATTTCCTCTTTACCGTCGGTATAATAAACGCCTCTCTCTCCCAAGGTAATGATCACATGCTTCACGCCAAAATCCAAGAATCGCCGCGCCGCCGTGCGACAATCCGCTATCGTGCGCACGGCAATACCGGTAAACTGTTCGGTTTCCGTTTCGTTCGGCGTCACATAGTCCACACCGCGAAACAGAGCTGCGTCCGCCGGTACGTACGGCGCCGGATTCAAGATAAACGGTTTGCCGTATCGATGTGCCAGTTCCTTTGCCGCCAAAACCGCCTCAACGGTTGTCTCAAATTGAGTGAGCACAACGTTGCAGTCGGCAAAGTCCGCTTCTGCCGCCAGCACGCGCGCCCGATTGACGCGCTCGTTCGCGGAGGAAATGACGATGATGCGGTTTTGCGCACTGCCTTGGTCGATTTCGATCAGGGCGCTTGACGTTTCCACATTCGGATCGACCGCAATATATTCCTCGCTCATCCCCTCGGCGGCATAGTGCGCTTGAATCATTTGGCCCAGCAAATCATTTCCGCGGCAGCCGATCAATTTGACGGTAGCTCCGGCGCGGTGCGCTGCGGTCATCTGGTTCGATCCTTTTCCGCCCGGACTAAACCGAAGTGCACTTCCTTTTACGGTCTCTCCGGGCAAAGGCAAGCGCGGTGCATAGCCGGTAATATCGACGTTTAAAGATCCCGGTCCGATTATTTTTGCCATAATAATCTCCTTTCCGCCGCCGTGCGGCGGCACCAATTGCTACTCGTATATTATAGCATAGAATAAAATGCCGAGTCAAGCCTTTTGACCAACTTTTTATGCTTGCTTTAAGAACAAATCACCAAACGTAATGAAAGTAATGAAAGGAATAGTCATCATTATGAATCATCTGTATCCGTTGAAAGTATCGTATGTTACCAAGTCCCCGCTGTGGGGCGGCACGCGTCTGATCGACCATTGGGGGATCGCCGCGCCGTGCGAGCACGCCACGGTGGGAGAGGCGTGGATGCTAACCGTCCGCGACAAAGAAATGAGCGTCATACAAAACGGCGATCTTGCCGGCATGACTATGCGCCGCTATATAGACACCTACGGCAACGAGGTGGTCGGTTCCGTTTTCTCGGGAGGGGATTTTCCCTTGCTGATCAAATTAATCGACGCGTGCGATCGATTGTCGGTGCAAGTTCACCCCAACGACGAATATGCGGCGCGCGTGGAACATGACCGCGGAAAAACAGAAATGTGGGTCATCATCGAAGCGGCCCCCGACGCGGAAATCATTTACGGATTGAAAGATGGAATGACTGCCGAGCAATTCCGTCAAGCTGTGCGCGACGGTCACCTTTCCGATACCATGCACCATTGTCCCGTTCAAGCCGGGGACGTGTTTTTCATTCCCGCGGGCATGTTACATGCCATCGGAAAAGGAATTTTGATCGCGGAAATCCAGCAGAACTGCGATTTAACCTATCGGGTGTACGACTACGATCGGCGCGGTGCGGACGGCTCCTTGCGCGAGCTGCATGTGGACAAAGCGCTTGACGTTACCGTTCCGTTTACCGAAGAAGAGGTGAACGCCATCCGCTATGAATCGGCCACCGAGCAAGACGTGGATGTCCTGGCACACTGCCGCTATTTTAAGGCGCGGAAACTGACCGCACCGAAACATTTGTGCGTGGATACGACCTCGTTTGTTTATCTTTTGTGCGTTCAAGGAAACGGAAACGTGGTCGCAGGAGATAACGCGGTTCCCGTTCAAAAGGGTGAGGGTGTCTATCTGCCCGCCGGATTGGGAAAAGTCGACCTTGACGGCGATTTTACCGTTTTGACCGCATCCCTTCAATGAGATTCTTTTTCGCAAATTTCCGTACAGAAAATATTTCAAAAATCGGTCACCTTTTTCCGCCAAATTTGTATTATAAAGAGAGGAGAGAATACTATGGCTGTCTTTCAATCGGATGACGAGTGGGATGACGAAGCCTCGGACCCTACCGAAGTCATAACGCCCTCGCCGGATTCGAATACGGATTGCCCGCTGGGCCTATCCGACGAAAAAAACATATCCCCTGCCATCCTGCCATCTGATGTGACGGACGATGTGGTTCGCTATTATTCTCCCTTGGTCTGGAAATTGGCATTGACAAAAACTCGCTCTACCCACGACGCGCAAGACATTTTTCAGGAAGTTTTTGTGAAGTTGGTCATGCATGAAAAGCCTTTCGATTCGGAAGAACATCGAAAAGCGTGGCTGATTCGGGTTACCATCAACTGCTGCAATTCGCATTTTGTTGCTCCGTGGCGTAAAAATGTGGACGGCATGGACGATCTGATGATGGCTCAGTTGCCGGACGAGGATACGCTGACGCCGGACCACGACGAAAAGCCGGACGTGTATGCCGAAGTTCTCCGATTGCCCCAACAAATGCGCGAGGTGCTGCTGTTGTTTTATTACGAGGACATGTCCGTTCGTGATATTGCGGCGGCGCTGGGAACCACCGAGGTGAACGTCAAAAAGCGGTTGTCCCGCGCAAGGCAAAAGTTGAAGCTCATTTTGGAGCCGACAATCGGTAAAGATTAAGATAACATTATCAGTATAATATTTGTGCCGCCGCTGTGGCGGCAGAATGGAGATTGGCATGAAAGAACATGATCTGCGACAAGCCCTGGATCAAATTCGCCCGGACGAAACGCTGATTCACACAACAATCGAAAAGGTTCACGCGCAACAATACAAAAACGCGGTCAAACGCGCGGAAAATTCGGCAAAATCATTCGGTCGAAGTCCCGCGTTCCGCTATGCCTTTGCCGCTCGATTGGCAAGTGCCACTTGCGCGCTGTTGCTGGTTATCGGCATGGGAATTGCCGTTGGGAAAAATGCCGCGCCGACAACGTCGAACCGACAAGATTACACGCGCACTCAATTCAACGATATTCCGCACGAACGAGAGGACGCCGTTTCGTTTAATTCTCATGACGATCAAGAGCAACGGCCCGTCGTCGGCGAATATCCGACCGAGCAAAGGGATCGTCTTTTGGCGCGCGCCGAGCAGTCCGAGGGTGAATGGTTCCTATTGGATGCGGAATTGTCCGCTTGCTATATTTTGCCGGATGAAGATTCCGATTCCGCCGAGTGCTTGGTTGCGTTCGATCAAATTCAGGTGTTGTCCGCCGAGTCCGACGCTGCGGTGGATCAATTCTTGCAGGACGCTCCGACCGTTCGCGTAACCCTCGCCGACGCGGACGCTTGCGCGGCACTGGCAGATCGTCTCGGGTCACGGATCTGTGTGCTTGTTTTCTCCGATTCAAACGGATATACGATGGACAGCGATTATATTTTGGCTGAGTAACGCTAAATAAAACAGAAAAAACTAAGGCACCACCGCACGTTTGTTTGCGATGGTGCCGCTTTTATCGGGACGGTTTTCGACAATCGTCCCATCACGCGTCGCCGGCTTATCCTTTTACCAAATGATAAGCAAATCCGGCAATTTCGTCTTTCAAATAGACAAATTTGGTCGATCCGTCCGTATCTTTTTGTATCGTGGACAAATCGAATGTTGCGCCGCGTCGTGCCAGATGGAACATGGCGCGATCGACGTTCGGCGTTGCCATACCGATGTGTCCGACGCTACCTACGCCGACATAGCGCATAAACTCCAACGGCTGACCGACGAAAATCGATTTTCCGCCCGCCTTTTGCTCCATGCCAAACAAAGTTGCCGCCGTTCCCGCTGCCGCCTCGCACTGCGTATTGTCCGCACAATTGATCCCCACATGAGCAAAGCGCAAATTCAGCATGGTGTCTACCGCACCGCGCACCAGCGCGCATATGCCGTCAAAGTCACCCGCCGCCAAACGATCCGAGGGAACCATCCAGCTTCCGCCGCAAGCAACAATGCGATTCCATGCCAGATAAGCGCCAACGTTGGAAGGATTGATTCCTCCCGTCGGCATAAATTTCACCCCGCCGTAGGGTGCTGCCATGGCTTTCAGCATAGATAATCCGCCGGAGGGTTCTGCCGGGAAAAATTTGACGGTGGAAAGACCCAGCGCCAGCGCTTGTTCAATTCCCGTGGGATTGTTAATGCCGGGCAAAACGGGCACGCCCACCTCCAAGCAACGGGTGACTACAGCCGGATTGAGTCCAGGACTAACGATAAACGACGCTCCGGCGGCTACGGCTTGATCCACCTGCGCCGGCGTCAGAACCGTTCCCGCTCCCACCAAAAGATCCGGATACGCGTCTTTCATGGCGCGAATTGCGTCCGGAGCCGCTGCCGTGCGGAATGTAATCTCCGCACAAGGAAGACCTCCCTCGGTCAGCGCGCGTGCCAGCGGTGCCGCGTCTTTGGCATCTTCGATTTTGATGACCGGGACAATACCGATCAGAGACAGTTGATTCAATAAATTTTGCATGATAATTTTCCTTTCTCGTGTATCTCACGAATATCCGACGGCTCTTGCCGCCCAAAGTCAATTCATATAAAAAACAGCGAATCGCTCACCTGCGCCATCCGCTGTTTATGTCAAGGCGACACCGCACCGTTTGATCCGAGAGGGAATCGTTCGTTCGGCATGCCTTTTTCCAAAATATCCCGCCGAGCCGTGTGGCTGTATATTGAGAAACCCGGCGTGTGCAGGGCGGTACCCTATCCTCGGCTTTACTGCTCCCACCGTCCCACGCATGTCGAGACAAGTCAATCGGCTCACGCGCAGGGAGGTCTGCAAACCACCGCGGAATACTCATTCGGGCTCCTTTATTCTGATGTGGGTTCTAACACGCAGTCATCACGCACTAAGCAGGAAGTCAGTCAGTTGGTTGTAAGAGGCGGCAAATTTACGCTTTTTCCTCATCCATCGCGTCGAAATCGACGGTAGAGAACATATCGTCAAAGAAATCCGCCACATGATCAAATTCTTCGTCGTCATCAATGGTAAAGAGGGATTCTTCGCCATCTTCGTCGATCACGCTTTTTAAAATCACGTATTCAAAGGAATCCTTGGTTTCATCCTCTGCGTCCTCGGCGGGGATCATCGCATAGTAGGTGGTGCCGTCGACCTCGCCGGAGCCGATCAACTCAAACTCCAGCTCGTTGCCGTCTTCATCCGTCAACGTGAAGCGTGAATTTTCCTCGGGGGTGAGATCCATCTCTTGTTCGTTTTTATTTTCGGCATTACTCATCGGTATTTTCTCCTTTTCCGTGACACTTGATCGGAACATTTAAATCCCGCTAATATTGTACATGATTTTCGAGCGGTTGTCAAGGGGGTAAGCAAGAATTTCCGAAAAAGAGTGTACTTTTTTTAAAGAGAGCCTGATATGGGCGGAAGATTAATTCGACCGAGCGGCAGAATCCTCGGCAGCGATGGTGCGCAGCGCTTGCGGGTCGACCACGCCAAAATCCGATACGCACGATTCGGCACCGCTTGCGGTAAGCATGACGCGCCCTGCGTCGCTGACGTAAACGGTGGCGCCTCCCTCCAGCAGAATATATTGTCCCACCGCCATCTCTAAATATACCTCTTTCATGTCATCGGCATCCAGCGGAGAAAATTCCACATGGTTAAACAGCGCCAAAATGCGGTGCACGGTTTTTCCGTCTTGAATTTGCACGATATCGCTGTCCAAATCGGGCCGATAATACATAGCGGTAAACTCCACTTGCGCAACTTGATTGCTTTCCAATTGAGGTAAGTCATCACTCGCATCGTCATCCGGCTTTTTCTCATTGCACGCCGTAAGGGCGCCGAGCAACACAACCCATGCCATCAGCAAGGTCCAAAGGCGGACTCCGTTCTTTGTCTTCATGGACATTCTCCTTTTTTCGCGTTATAAAACGATGATCGGCTCTTGCCGCTTGGCTTCCATTGCCGCGCGAATGATCGGAAGTAGCGCTTCTGCCGTGTCGGTGGTCTGCGTACCGGTCTCCATATTTTTTACCGTGATCTTGCCCTCTCGAATTTCGTCTTCTCCAAGAAACAGAGCAAACGGCACGTGCAGTTTGTCCGCATAACCGATTTTAGCTTTAAATTTTTTCTTTTCCAAATAAATTTGGGTGCGAATTCCTTCTTTTCTCAATTGAGCGGCAACGGAAATCGCCGGTGCTGTGTCGTCGCTCATGGGAATAACCAGCACATCTGCCGGGGCGTCCATGGCGCGGCCGAGCTCGTTTTGCTCGTTGAGAATATAAAACAATCGCGTCAAGCCGATGGACATTCCCACGCCGGGCAGCTTGCGATCGGTGTAAAATTCGGCAAGATTGTCATAGCGCCCGCCCGAGCAAACGCTGCCGATTTCCGGGTGGCGCAGCAGCGTGGTTTCGTACACGGTTCCGGTATAATAATCCAATCCGCGTGCGATAGAGAGATCAATGCGAATATGCTCTTCCGGCACGCCGAAAGCGGCGATTCCTTGGCAAACGGTTTCCAGTTCGTCGATGCCGCGGCCAAGCAGCTCGTCCTCGCCGGCTATTTGTCGCAAGGACGCCAGCACCTCGGCGTTTGTTCCGCGCAGCGAAATAAAGTTCAGAATCGCGGATGCGGCGCTGTCCTGCACGCCGAATGCTTCAATTAATTCTTTTTGTACTTGTTCCGGCCCGATTTTGTCGATTTTATCGACGGTACGGAGCACATGCTCAATGCGATCGCCAAGACCGAGCATGGTGAAAAAACCGGACAAAATTTTGCGGTTGTTGATGCGAATGACAAATTCGTTCAAGCCCAGTTTGCGCAACAGCGTGTCGATGATTGCCGGGATTTCCGCGTCGTTGGCAAGGCCCAGTTCACCATCCCCGATGATATCAATATCGGATTGATAAAATTCGCGGAACCGTCCCTTTTGTGCCCGCTCGCCGCGATAGACTTTGCCGATTTGATATCGGCGAAACGGAAACGACAACTCGGCCGCGTTTTTAGCCACATATTTGGCCAGCGGCACGGTCAAATCGAAGCGCATGGCCAGATCGGTATCGCCTTTCATAAAGCGATACACTTGTTTTTCCGTCTCTCCGCCCGCCTTGGCAAACAGCACGTCGGCATGCTCCAGCACGGGGGTGTCCAACGGATAGAATCCGTATAGGGCATAGGTTTCTTCCAGGGCACGACGAATTTGTTCAAATGCCAGCTGATCACGCGGCATCAATTCCATAAAACCCGCCAATGTGCGGGGAGGAACCAAGTTGGTTTTACTCATAACGTTTCACTTTTATCCTTTCTTTTTTGCAGCTATGTCAATGGTTCTGCGGGGAAACTACATACGATCAAGTCGAATTTTTTGAATTTTTAGGTGCTTTGGCAGTGTTTTTCTTGATCGTTTTAAACAGCAAACCCACCGTCCACGCCAAGGCATTGTCCGGTAATGAAGCCGGCGTCCTCGGACGCAAGGAAAAGGACGGCTTGCGCGACCTCCTCCGGGCGGCCCATGCGGCATAGAGGAGTTTCGTCGCACAAGGCGGCACGGCTTTCCTCATCCAAAGCAAGGTTCATATCGGTGTCGATGACGCCGGGTTCCACGCAGTTGACGGTGATGCCGCTCGGTCCCAATTCTTTGGCCAATGCCATGGTCATGCCGCGCAATCCCGCTTTGGCTGCGGAATAGTGAACCTCGCACGACGCGCCGACTTTTCCCCACATGGAACCGACAGAAATGATTCGTCCCCATTGACGGCGAATCATCGCGGGCGCTGCCGCACGGCAAAGATAAAACGCGCCATCCAAATTCACGCCTATCATGCGCCGCCAATCGTCGTCGCTCAGATCGGTAAACAATTTAATTTGACCGATACCGGCGTTGTGAATTAAAATATCGATCTCGCCGATTCTCTCGCTTGCCAAAGACAGCGCGCGCTCCACGCTTTCTCGGTCGGAAACGTCTCCTTGTATGGCAAAAGCTCCGGTTTCACGGGCAAGCGCTTCGGCAAGGTGTTGCGATTTTTGATACAGAAAGGACACCGCGTATCCTTTCGCGGCGAAAGCGCGCACGCACGCCGCGCCGATTCCGCGCGATCCTCCCGTAATAAATACGTTACGCATACTGTCTCCTTGCAGCTCAAGTTCAAAGACGTTCGATTAAGTCTGCGATGACGCCCTCGTCGTGATCGCAAAGGATCAGGTTGGCTTCTCGCTTGACATCCGGGTGGGCGTTGGCAGGGCAAACGGCAACGTCGGCTGCGCGCAGTAAGCTCAGGTCGTTTTCGAAGTCTCCGACGCCGTAAGTTTTGATCGGAGAACCTGCCACGGCGGCGTAACTTTGCTGCAGTACGTGCAACATGGTTCCTTTGCTGATGCCGGCTTTTTGAATCTCCAAGAACGTATCGGAAGACTTGTTATATTCAAACTGTCCGCCAAATTCTTTTTGCAAAGCGCGATTGAGCGCATCCAGATCCTCGCATTTCCCGCGAAAGACAACTTTGTACCATAAGCGCTGCGTCCACTTTTCAATGGGAGCGACTTCAATCACATAAGAGTGCTCTTTGTGGCGGTACGCTTCGACAAACTGCTGCATATACTCGGTGCGACCGTCGGTGAGGACGCCCTGCTGGGTGGAAAGGCGAAAGCCGACGGATGGAAAGTTATTGCGTGCAAAATGCAGCGCACGGACGGTCAGGTCTGTGTCCATAAAACTTTCGCCGATGAGCTGCTTGGTTTGACAATCGTACAAATACGCGCCGTTGGCGACAATGGCGGGCGTATTAACCAGCTCTGCCAAAATCGGAATACCCTCCAGCAGGTGGTGATGATGGCGACCGGTGGCAAAGGTAAATTGCCCGCCTTGCGCGCAAAAAGCGCGGATGGCTTCGACGTTGCGAGGGACAATGCGGCTGTTCTTACCCAAAAAAGTACCGTCCAAGTCGCTGACGATTAGAATATTTTGATATTTTAACATATGGTATTGATGACTCCTTGCGAAAAAATAACGAGAAGCGGTATAAAAAACGGATTTACAGAGAAGCGCGCCGCAAAATTTCCAGCAACTTCATGGTATCTTGGGGTAGCGGCGCGACAAAATCCATCGGTTTTCCCGTTGCGGGGTGAACCAAGTGCAAAGCGCCGGCGTGCAGACACTGACCGTGCAGCAAGGCGCGATGGTTTGCCTCAAACCGCGTTCCGTCCCCGCCGTAGAGAGGATCGCCCAAAAGCGGGTGGGCGATCGACGCCATGTGCACGCGGATTTGATGGGTGCGACCGGTCTCCAGCCGACACTCGACGCGGCACAGTGCGCCCTGCTCCGGGACGGAAAACCGTTCTGTGACGGCATAGTGCGTACGCGCGTCCTTGGCATGCGCGTCCCCGCGCAAAACCGCCATTTTCTTTCGATCGATCGGGTGACGACCGATGGGGGCGTCGATCCGGCCGACGTCGTCTTTCAGATTACCCAGAACAATGGCGTCGTATACGCGTCCCATGCTGTGATCTTTCAGTTGCTCAGCCAGCGAGATATGAGCCGCGTCGTTTTTGGCAACCGCGATCAAGCCGCTGGTATCTTTGTCAATGCGGTGAACAATGCCCGGGCGAATGACGCCGCCGATACCGGAGAGCGAATCTTTGCAGTGATACAACAGCGCATTGACCAAAGTTCCGTTTGGATTTCCCGCTGCCGGGTGAACCACCATGCCGACCGGTTTATTGATAATGATGATATCCGCGTCTTCATAGACAATATCCAACGGAATTGCCTCGGGCAACACTTCGCCGATCTTCGGAGCCGGGGGAAACACAAGAAGGCGATCCCCCGTATAAACTTTGTCCTTTTTTCCGATAGGCTGACCGTTTCGTGTGACATATCCGTCTTCCATCAGGCGAACGATCGCCGAACGGGACAGTTCGCTGTGTTGCGATAGGTAAGCGTCCGCGCGAGAGCCGGAACACTCCTCGGTCACCAAGTAGGAAAACTCTTGCTCTTGCGCTGACATCATGACACGTGGGGAGGCGTGGAATCGGAATCTTCCGCGCGATCGGCAGTTTCCTCTTGCTTTTTACTCCCCTTACCTTCTTTACTTTCTCGAACCATTTCCAAGATGACGTACAGCAGCATCAGACCGGCGCCAATGCACACGGCACTGTCCGCCCCGTTGAAGACATAGCTCCAAATGCCGCAAAAATCGATGAAATCGATCACATATCCGAGCGCGAATCGATCAATCATATTGCCGATTCCGCCGCCGATAATCAATGCCAAGGCAGCGCGCAGCAGGCGATTTTTTTCACAAAAGCCGAGCAAGTAAACCGTGACCGCCAAAATGGCGACGGTGGAAATGACCATAAAAACCCAGCGATGATCGGCAAAACTGCCGAATGCGGCACCACGATTTTCCACATAGGTCAATCGTAAAAAATTGGGAATCAAATCGACGCTCTCTCGCGCTTTGAGATAGGTCACACAGAGCCATTTGGTCAGCTGGTCTGCGGCGACCACGCCCAAAGAAACCAAAAGCCACTGCCACGGGATGCGACGTTTGTTTTCCGGTTTGTTTTCGTTTATCATGGTATGGATGTTCCCTTTCGGTTGATAAAAAATGTGGCAAAATCAGGCACAAAACGGCGCATTACTCTCCGAGGATATTAAGGCAACGCGCGCAAAGGAAGCCGTCGTCCGTTGCCTTTCCGTGGGTATGATACCCCCAGCAGCGATCGCATTTGCAACCGTCCGGCGTGCGAACCGCCACGGCAATGCCCGAGGTCGTATCGGTCAGTGCGTCCGCCGGGATGTCTCCCTCGCACAATTCCACACCCGACACGATAAACACCGTTTTCAGTTGATCGGAAAAAGCGCGCAGCGTTGCCGCCTGGTCGTCGAATTTGGGATAAATGAGCACTTTTGCGTCCAACGATTTGCCGATTTTTTTATCGGCGCGAGCAACTTCCAGCGCTTTCATCACGTCGTCGCGCAAATCAAACAGAGCGCTCCATTTTTGCTCCATGCCGTCAAAATCCCACGCGTCGCAATATGTCGGCATGTCGTTCAAAAATACGCTGTCCGTTTTATCGGTTGATGTGTGGGGCATGGCTTGCCAAATTTCCTCGGCGGTAAACGCCAGCAACGGCGCCATCAAACGAACCATGGAAGAAAGAACGAGATACATGGCGGTTTGCGCGCTGCGACGAGCGACGCCGTCCTTTTGCTCGGTATAGACACGATCTTTGGTAATATCGATATACAGCTTGGACAAATCCGTGGTGCAGAAATTGGTCAGCTCGTGATAGATGCTGTGGAACGTATACGAGAGATAAGCGTCTCGGCACTTGGCGATCACGCGGTTGATCCGACAGAGCAGCCATTGATCAATCTCCGGCAAAAGGGAGATGTCTACCATATCGGTGTTCGGATCAAAATCGTTTAAGTCAGCCAGCAAAATGCGCGCGGTGTTGCGGATTTTGCGATAGGCTTCGGAGAGCTGCTTGAAAATGGTATCGGAAGCGCGGACATCCACCTGATAATCGGCGGAAGCTACCCACAAGCGAACCAGATCGGCGCCGTATTTTTTGATCATATCCAGCGGATCTACACCGTTCCCCAGCGATTTGTGCATGGCGCGCCCTTCGCCGTCGACAACCCATCCGTGCGTCAGAACCGTCTTAAACGGAGCGGTTGTTCCGCCCTTGGCACCGATGGCGGTCAACAGAGAAGATTGGAACCAACCGCGGTATTGATCGGCGCCTTCCAAATAGACGTCGGCGGGCCACTGCCGCTCATTCAACACTGCATGGTGCGTGGAGCCGGAATCAAACCAACCGTCCAGGGTATTGACTTCTTTGATAAAATGCGTTTTTCCGCATTTGGGGCAAACGAACCCGGCAGGCAGCAGATCGCCGGCCTCCCGTTCAAACCACGCGTTGGAACCGTACTGCCCGAAAATAGAGGAAACGTTAGCGATAGTTTCGTCGTTGCAGATGACCTCTCCGCAATCTTCGCAGTAGAAGACGGGGATCGGAAGACCCCATTTGCGCTGACGGGAAATGCACCAATCTGCGCGCTCTCGGATCATTTGAACCATGCGCTCGCCGCCCCATGCGGGCATCCAGCGAACCGACTCGCAAGCTTTGATCGCATCATCTTTGAATGCTTCCACCGAGCAGAACCACTGCGGCGTAGCGCGGAAAATGATGGGAGATTTGCAGCGCCAGCAGTGCGGATATTCATGTTCAAATTCGTAAGACGCGAACAATGCGCCGCTTGCTTTAAGATCGTCGAAAATAGCCTGATTGGACTTGTCGTAGTAAAGACCGGCAAATTTCCCCGCCTCTGCGGTTTGGTAGCCGCGATCGTCCACGGGAACCACAACGTCGATGTTGTAGCGGCGACTGGTCACAAAGTCATCGGCTCCGAAGCCGCCGGCGGTGTGAACGCAACCGGTTCCCGCGTCCATGGTGACATAATCCGCAACGGCAATCAGCGACTCGCGATCCAAAAACGGGTGCTGAGCGGTCATCCATTCAAATTCGCTGCCTTTTAGGACTGCCAACGTTTCGTAGTGTGCCACGCCTCCCGCTGCCATCGTCTTTTCGCACAACGCTTCGGCAACGATATAGCACTCGCCGTTTTCCGCGCGTACGATTACGTAATCGTCTGTGGGAGAGAGTGTGATCAACTGGTTGCCGGGCAGAGTCCAGGTGGTGGTGGTCCAGATGATAAAGTAAGTGTTCGCGATGTCGCAGATCGACGCCAGTTTCCCGTGATCCTGCTTCACGCGGAATTTGACGTAAATGGAGGTGCATGCGTCGGTTTTGTATTCGATTTCCGCCTCTGCCAGCGCGGTTTCATCTTTCGGGCACCAATAAACGGGCTTCATGCCTTTGTAAATGTACCCTTTTTTGAACATTTCACCAAACACC
>CAZDOX010000008.1:0-14696 GCA_964507155.1 uncultured Lachnospiraceae bacterium | reverse complement strand
ACTAAGGACACCCCCTCGCCCGCGTGCGGGAGAGGGGGCAGGGGGTGAGGGCAGCGCCAGCCAAACTGTGCGGCGACCGCCCCGCAAGGCAGCGCCTTGCCAACAAAAAATAAAAGCAAAAAAAACAAAAAGTAGAAAATAAAGAACAGAACATAAGGAATAGGAGGAGCCATGGAGAATTTGCTGACGGTCAAAGATTTGACCGTGGAAATCGTAGGAGATGCCGGCAAAACTTGCGTGCTGGATCGCGTGAGTTTTGACGTGCACCCGGGCGAGATTTTGGGTATCGTCGGAGAGAGCGGCTGCGGAAAAAGCATGATGGGACTATCCCTGCTCGGCTTGCTGCCGCGCGGCGGCAACGTCGTAGCGGGAAGCGCCATGTTCGATGGCAAAGATCTGTGCTCCATGTCCGAGCGCGAATTGGACTACGTGCGCGGAAATGAAATCGCCATGGTTTTTCAAGACGCACCCGCCGGATTGGACCCGGTTTATACGGTGGAAAAACAACTGTTGGAAAGCATTTTCGCGCACGAAACCATGTCACGCGCCGCAGCAAAAGCTCGCGTGGCGGAACTTTTGGAAACGGTCGGACTTTCCGATGTGACCGTAATGAAAAAATATCCGCATACCTTGTCCGGCGGTCAGCGCCAGCGCGTGATGATCGCCATGGCTTTGGCTTGCCGCCCAAAATTGTTGATTGCCGATGAACCGACAACCGCCCTGGACGTTACCATTCAAGCGCAGATTATGGAACTGCTGCGGCGCCTGCAACAAAATTATGGCATGAGTATTTTGTTGATTACACACGATATCGGTTTGGTGGCTCAGATGACGGACCGCGTGCTGGTCATGTATGCGGGGCAAACCGTGGAATGTGCGCCTACGCGGGATCTGTTTGCCGCTCCCGCTCATCCGTATACCAAAGCGCTGTTGCGCGCTGTTCCGCACGCAGAGGGCGAACAATTGCCGCTTGTGGGAATCCCTGGCAGTGTCCCCGAGCACTACGGCGATGTGGTCGGCTGCCGCTTTGCGAGCCGCTGCACCGATGTTGCACCAAGTTGCGCCGAACCGCAACCTATGTTGCCAATCGAAAATCATTCGGCGCATACGGTACGTTGCTGCCGCTGTGCGAAAGGAAAAGGAGAAGTTTGAATGAACGCATCGATAGAATCCGTGACCGATGAAATGTCAGACCTGCCGCTGCTTCGTGTGCAGGATTTGTCTGTTTACTATCCGCTGCGCGGGACGCTTCCTTGGAAAAAGCGTATGGTTCGTGCGGTCGACCATGTCAGCTTTACTCTTCGCCGCGGAGAGGTCCTCGGATTGGTGGGGGAGAGCGGCTGCGGGAAATCCACCATCGGACGGCAATTGGTGGCGCTGGAACGACCGAGCGGCGGGAAAATATGGTTTGATGGGCACTGCGTCAGCGAGATGTCGGAGCGGGAATTGCGTCCCTTTCGACCGAAAATGCAGATGATTTTTCAAGATAATTATTCCGCCCTTAACCCGCGTAAGCACGTTCGCGATATTTTGGCGGATCCGATGTTGTATCACGGAATTGTGGCGCGCGGTGATCGACAAGCACTGCAACGACGCCTGATGGAATTGATGGATATGGTCGGATTGCCCCGCACGGCGCTGGGCAGATACCCGCACGAGTTTTCCGGCGGACAGCGACAGAGAATCGGCATTGCCCGCGCACTCTCGCTTTCTCCGGAACTGGTGGTGTGCGACGAGCCGGTCAGCGCGCTGGACGTTTCCATTCAAGCGCAAATTTTAAATCTGTTGCGCACATTGCAAAAGGAATTACAATTGACCATGCTGTTTATCGGGCACGGGTTGGGCGCGGTTCGGTACGTCAGTGATCGCGTTGCCGTGATGTATATGGGACAGTTGGTTGAAATAGCGCCGGCAGACCGTATATTTACCCACCCGGTTCACCCCTATACCAAGGCACTGTGCCGCGCCATTCCGCTGGCGGATCCGTCCGCACGCGATTTTACGAAAGGCGCTTTGATCGGCGAGGTGGGGGACGCCGCGACACCGCCCACCGGTTGCCGCTTTCATCCGCGTTGTCCCGTGGCAAGAGCGGCATGTGGCGATGAAAAAACAGAAGCGCGTTTGCATATCGTCGGCGAGCGGGTGATGTGCGCCTGCCCTTACGCAGCAGAACAGATGAGGGAGCAGGGGACGGAATCAAATCAATCCGAAAACAAAATCGAACAAGCAGGAGAAGAGGACCAAATCAATGCGGATGCTTAAATACATTTTGAAGCGCATAGCCATCGCAATCCCGGTGTTGCTGGGCATTACGCTGCTGGATTTTGCCATGACCTGCATGGCGGGAAGTCCCCTGGACGCTCTGGTCGGTCCGCGCGTGTCGGAAGACGCCGTGGCGGCAAAAGAAATCGCGCTGGGATTGGATCAACCGTTCTACGTTCAATATTGGATTTGGCTGAAGCAACTGCTGCGCGGCAATCTGGGTTATTCGATGAAAAGCTATCAGCCGGTAGCGCAAATGATCGGCGAGCATATCGGCCCGACGCTGCTGCTGATGGGATCTGCCTTTTTGGTCAGCCTATTGATCGGACTGCCGGCGGGGGTATATTCGGCAACACATCAGTATACCAAGCGCGATTACGCGGTGGTGACCGCGTCGTTTTTGGGAACGGCGGTGCCCGGCTTTTTCTTGGCGCTGTTGTTTATTTACGTATTCAACATTCGGTTGAATTGGCTGCCAAGCAGCGGGATGACGACGCTTGGCGGGGACGGAGGTGTTGGCGACGTGCTGAGTCACTTGATCATGCCCATGCTGGTGTTGGCGTTTGGCATGGCGGGAACCAACATTCGATATATACGCAGTGCCGTGCTGGAAATTTTGGGTAAAGATTATTTGCGCACGGCAAAAGCCAAGGGCATCGGCAAACGAAAAGTCACGGTGCGCCATGCGCTGCGCAATGCGCTTGTGACGGTGGTGACGATTTTCGGTATGCAGTTGCCGATGTTGCTGGGCGGAGCGGTGATTGTGGAGCAAGTGTTCAGCTGGCCCGGCTTGGGATTGATGACCATGAGCGCCATCAATGCGCGCGATTATCCGGTCATCATGGGCGTTTGTTTGCTGAGTGCCGTCATCGTTTTGCTTGGAAATTTACTGACGGATATTTTGTATGCTGTGGTGGATCCGACCATCCGATTGGATACCTAAGGAGGCGGGCGAATGAAAAACATCTTGGAAAAAACGGTCTCGTCCATTCCCACGCCGAACTTGACGGATGAAACCTACGCGAAAACGGTGTGGAGACGCTTCCGTCGGCATAAATTGGCGCTGATCGGCAGTGTGGTGGTGCTGGTGTTGGTGCTGGCAGCGTTGATCGGGCCACTGATTTCGCCGTACGATCCGGATCGCTCCGTGGCGGCATTCAACCAACCGCCGTCGTCGGCGCATTGGTTGGGGACCGATCAGATCGGACGAGACGTGTTGACGCGCTTGCTGTGCGGAACGCGAATCAGCTTGCTGGTTGGTACGCTGGCAACGCTCATTTCGACGGTGATCGGGGTGGCGCTGGGATTGATTTCCGGCTATTTCGGCGGGTGGATTGATATGGTAATCATGCGTGTGACCGACATGATCATGTCCTTTCCCTATATTTTGTTGGTTTTGGTGGCGGCAGCGGTGTTTGAACCGGGACTATGGAATATCATTTTGATTTTGGGATTTGTCGATTGGCCGGGAATTGCTCGCTTGGTACGCGGCAACGTCATGAATTTGCGCGAGAGCAATTTTGTCAAAAGCAACATTGTGGCGGGAATGTCCAAGCGGCACATTCTGTTTTCCGAAATTTTGCCTAACACGACTGCGCCGATCTTGGTTTATATGACCAGTGTGCTGGCGCTGTCCATTTTGGATGAGGCGTCGCTCAGTTTTATCGGCATGGGCGTGCAACCGCCGACCGCCAGCTTGGGAAATTTGCTGAACAACGCCCAAAATATTACCATTTTAACGGAGCGCCCGTGGCTGTGGGTGCCGCCGGGATTGATGATCATTGTCTTGGTGGTGGCCATCAATTTTATCGGCGACGCGCTGCGCGACGCGATGGATCCGACGGCAAAATGAGCCGGGACGCGATCCTTTTGAACGCGCCGCACACTTTTTTTGAAACTTGCCAAACTTTTTTCAAAAACATCTTGCATTTTTGAAAAAAATGTGCTATAATATGCTGTATGTTATGGATAGCCTGCCAAAGTATATGCCGGCAGGGTGTCGGATTGAAAATAATTGCCCTTGGCGTTTCTTAACTTTTCATAAACGTCGCGCCGCGCACGGAACGTTGTTTTGGCGCAGTGCAAGGCGTATTTTCATGATAGAAAAATTCGGAGGAAATGATTATGGTTATCGCGCTTGGAATTATCGTTCTTGTGTTGGCGCTGGCAATGTGCGTTCTCGTGCTGATGCAGTCCGGAAAAGACAATCGTTTGTCCGGTGCTATTGCCGGTGGAATGGATACGTTTTTCGGCAAGTCCAAGGCAAGTACGATGGATCGTAAATTGTCCATCGCCACGATTGTCGTGTCGATTCTGTTTGCCGTTGCGGTTCTTGCTCTTTACTTGGTGGCATAACGCGCAAGCAGGCAAATGCGCCGCAAACGCGCAAAAGAAAAACAAGAGGAACCAAAGAGAAAAAGGACTTCGCCCCGGCGGCGGTCCTTTTTTCTTCTTTCTTCTTTTTTCTTTTTTTTGCTTTGGAGTTTGTGTGCGTTCCGATTGGATTTACCCGATAAATTTCTCGGCAGATAATCGATATCTGCCTTTTTTGGTTTGCGTCGCCATGGATAAGACGTGAAATTTTCCGACCCCTCGCACGGAGATCATCGACGGTGTGGCAACCGATCGGTCGGCGCGCTCCTCCGTTTTGCCGTCCAATTCCACACGGCAATCTCGAATTAATTCTTTGGCTCGCTCCCGCGAACAATTTACCAGCGCCGCGACTACGCAATCCAGCCGGGTCGACGCTACCGTGTCAGAGATCGGCATGGTTTCTCTTGTGGTGACGTACGTGGCGGGAATCGTTGCTTTCTGTACGTGCACGCGATCGTTGGCAATCCGCTCGCAATTTTCCTCCAAATAGCGGGCAATCCCGGCAGAACAAAACACATAGGCGCTGTGCGCGTCGATGCGTTCGATGTCCCCCAAAACTTCCCGCTCAATTCCGAGAGAGAGCAGGGAACCCAAATAATCGCGGTGTGTGAGCTCGCAAAATCCGCTGCCGCGCACCAACAACGGCTGCACCGGATCTTCTTCTCCGCACAGCGATAACAGCTGACGGATCGACTCGATCGGCGACAGCGCGGGGTCTGCGCAATCGATCGCGTAATCGGGAAAGAGCAGTAAGCAGCGGCGCTGGGCGTCGGAAAAACCGCCGTAGAAACGAGACAAAGAGAAATGTCCCGTTTGTCGCAGCCGATCGCTGACTTCTCTTTGCTCTCCCGGCGTCAAAAAAGCGGTAGTGCAAAACACCCCGCTTTTTGCCCGTGCGCAAAGGTCGTCAACGTGGGACAACAGGATGCGTTCTGGATCGTCCATCGTGATGACTGTTCCTTTCTGTTGAATGTTGAAAGTTTGTGTGCTTCCCGAGATACGGAATAGCTCCGCTTGGCGCAAAAGATGGGACGCAAACTTCTTGTTTTGCTTTACTTTACTTTTGCTTTTTGTGCCTCACAAAAGCATGCCCACCAAGACAATGGCCAAATATGCCGCCATAAACGGTAAATCCAGCGGCATATCTTCGCCCCAGCCGAAAAGGTCGAACAATTTGCGGAAAGGCCAGACGATCGGCTCGGTTATGAAAGTCAGAAAACCGTACAAGCGGCTGCCTGCCCCCTCCGTCATCATGACAATCCAAGAAAGAATCGCACGCAGCAGCATGGCGATTTCCAACACGTACAGTAAAATAGATATGAGATTGGCTAAAAAATAGAGTACTTGCGTATCCAAGGCTAAAACCTCCGAAAAATAGGTGCAAAGAAAAGACGGTCGCCCGTTTTCGTTTTTTGCGAGGGAGACGCGCATTTCTTATCGGATATTCCAACGCCGAATCGCGATCTTACGAATGGCTGCTGACAAAGGCCTTGATGTCAAAGTCTTCTACGGAGAAAATAAACGTGTTGTCGTCGATCGGCGCGATGTGCGCGTCCAGAGCAAACATAGCGCCTGCCAAATAGTAGCGCAACTTGGGAAGCATCGCCGGTGCCATTGCCGACGTGTCGGCCACCACCACATACCCCTCTTTGGCTAAGCTGACAATCTGCTCGCCGGATTGAATCCGCGTCGCGCCGATTTTCTTAAAGCGCGGCTTTTGAGATACGGGCGCGGACAAGTCCTCGTCTTCTTCCGGCGGTTCAACCGGCGACGGTGCTGCGGCGCGCGCTTGCTGCGACGGGCGGCGCACGGGACGGACTCCGTTGCTGTTTA
This sequence comes from uncultured Lachnospiraceae bacterium, assembly GCA_964507155.1. Lineage (GTDB taxonomy): Bacteria > Bacillota > Clostridia > Oscillospirales > CAG-272 > SIG644. Next base: position 8,228 of record CAZDOX010000008.1, on the reverse strand, counting down.
CTTCCACCAATTCGTCGTCACTGCCGCTCTTCGGCGTGTAGATCGGTTCGTCATCCAAATCGTCCGTGGGAATCGGATCTTCGTAACCGTCCAGAATTTTTTGAAACAGACTTTTGATACTCATGTGTGTTCTCACTTTCCTTTATATGGTATGATTTTATATGAACAGAGAGCAGACTCCGCGTTTGCCGCTTAGCGAAACAAGGCACTGCCGACGCGGATCATCGTGGCTCCTTGTGCGATCGCCGGTTCAAAGCTATCGGACATTCCCATGGATAGGATCGGAGCTCCCCCTATATTATCTAATTTTTTTTGCCAAATGTCAAGAGCGTTTTGATAAGTTTCTTGAAAAAATTTGTGATATTCTTCTTTTTTTTCGCATTTTGGCGCCATGGTCATAAATCCGCGCAGATTTAGGTGGGAAAAATCGCGAAGCGAGAGGCAAAACGCCGCCGCGTCTTCCGGAAAAATCCCGCCTTTGTTCGGCTCGCGCCCGCTGTTGATCTCAACCAAAACGTCCATGCTCCGCCCGATTTTGGCGCATTGCTTTTCGATTTCTTCAGCCAGACGAGAGGAATCCAGCGAATGAATCATGCACACTTTGTCCACCACGTACTTGACCTTGTTGGTTTGCAGCGATCCGATCAAGTGAAAGCGTGCCGCTCTTTTTGCGGCAGGGGACAGCGCGTCGTAGTGCTCCAGCAATTGTTGCACCCGATTCTCTCCGATGTCGGTCACGCCGCAGTGCGTAACCAGCGTTTCAATCTGTGTCGCCGTGGCATATTTCACCGCCGCCAGCAACGTTACCTGCCCGTGATCTCCCGCCGCTCTCATCCGCGCACGAAGCGCCGCTACGCGATCTGCGAGCAGCTGTTCTTGTTGTTCCATGATTCGATCCTACCTCCTTTGGGTCAATCGATATACTTTCCGTCGTACAAGTTTTTTCCGGACGTGATGACCACGTCGTTGAGTGAAAGTCCGTTGGAATCATCCGCCCCGGGGATCGCGACCAGCACATATCCTTGTCCCTCGTACAGTATTGAGATGTCGCGCCGTCTGACGCAGCCTCCCTTTAAAATGTAAACGTATACGTCTCCGTTATCCTCTCTTTGCAGCGCGGTTTCCGGGATTCGATATCCGCTCAATCGTTCGGTGACCAATCGCGCCGATTGAAAGCGAATATATTGAAATTGCTCCGGCGTGGTGTCGGCACTCAGCACCAGCACGGCACGCCCGTCGCCGACCGAACGAATGATCCGATCCAGCGTCATGGAAATTTCTTCTTCGCCCTCATCGGGGAAAATCACGGAATACGCGCGCCCGATGGTCAATTGATCGGCAAGGTCAAACGGAACCGGCAGGGTAATGCTCCATTGGTAGCTGCCGACCGTCTTGCCGAGCAGTGTTCCGCCGATGGACAGATCGGCGGGGGTCAGCGCCATCAGTGCGTCATAATCCACGATGTTCATGGTGGACAATGCGGTGCGCGAAAAAAGCTCTTCGTACCCGTCCACTTGATCGGCGTGATAAAAATAGCCGCTGAATGTGCTAAGTCCGTTTTCGGTTGACGAAAGGCTTGTCACAACGTCGGATAACGTGACCGCGCGCGAGCTGCGCGCCACCGTTGAGAGCAGCATGCTTCGCTCGGAGCGCAATGATTGCAAAGGGGAGGTCAAGGCGCTGTCTTGGTCGGTCAGCAAAGAATAGCGATAGAGCAGCACCAGCAGCTCCGCGTGGGAACGATCGGTGATCCTATCGCGCTCTCCACGCGCCGCTGCACGTGTGAGCGTCAGCAAATGATCGCGAATATCGGTGTGCACCTGCGCCGGCGAGGTCGTGTAAGCGTAAAGGCGCTCGGCCCTCTCACAAGCAATGATGGCATCGTCCAGCAGCTGTAGGCGCTGCTGCGTATCTGCCAGTGCGTCGTCATCCAACAGCGTGGTATATAACGTTGCCAGCGTGGATGTGGCGCTGACTTTCGCCCCGCTTTCCAGCGGATAAGAAATCAACCATCCTTGCCCCGCAGTTCGGACGATCGCCTCATCGCGAAAGATGGTCGCCGCTCCCTCGGTGACCACCGTTTCTTCCGCTTCTCGCACCACGGCAGTGGTCATACGCGGCGTTAGGGCGATCGCGCAATGGTAGACGGTATAAAGAATCAACGCAAGGATTAACACGCGGAAGAACATTCCGCCAAGCAGGCGCTGCCATGCCTCTCGACGCACGGAATTTGGCGCCGCCATCACAAGTTGTCTCCCGCGCGCCATAGGGCAAGAGCGTCGTTTAAGATGTCTTGCGGGGGGCGCATGCCGCCTTGCGAATCATCGGCGGCAATCCATTGCACATACGATTGTGCGCGGAACCACGTCATTTGCCGCTTGGCGTAGTGACGGGTTGCCAATTTCAATTGCTCCACGGCCTGCGCCTGCGAACATTCGCCGCGCAAATAGCCAAGCAGCTCTTTATAGCCGATGGCTTGCGCCGCCGTTGGGGAGTCGGAGAACACGCCCCGCTCCGCCAGATGACGCACCTCGTCGATCAAACCGTCTCGGATCATCTGATCCACGCGGCGGTCGATTCGCTCATACAAAAGCTCACGGCTTTGGTATTGTAATCCGATCACCGTTGCACGATAGGGTCCATCGGCCGCGCGGCTTTCGCGATCCAACTGCGTTTTGGTTTTGCCGCAGCAAAGATAAATTTCCAGTGCTCGTGCCACGCGCTTGACGTTGTTGGGATGGATGGCGGCTGCACTGTCCGGATCAACGGCGCGCAGCCGTTCCCAGAGCGCTTTGGCACCGTCGCAAGACGCGTCCTTGAGCAGTTGCTCTCTTAGCGCCATATCCGACGGCGGTGCGTTTTCATAGGCGCCACCGCGCAGCAAACCGTCCAAATACAAACCGGTTCCTCCGCAAAACACCGGAAGCACCCGACGCTTAGTCAAGGAAGTGACCAACTCACGCGCCAGGGCAACAAAATCCGCGCAAGAATAGGCGTCGCGCGGGTCTTTGATGTTGATCAAATGATGCGGGACGGCGGAAAGCTCCGCCGGGGTCGGCGTCGCGGTTCCGATGTCCATGCCGCGATAGACCTGCATCGAATCAAACGATACCACCTCACCGCCAAGGGCGCGCGCCAAGGCGATGGACAGCGCGGTTTTTCCCGAGGCGGTTGCCCCGACCACCGCCAAGACGCGCGGCTTTTTATTTGATTGTCGGTTCATGCCCCCGCCTCCTTTTAAAATGATCGAAAAAACGAAATTTTTCCGTCCTTGCCCACCGCGATCATGCTGCCAGTGCGTCGATGATCGTGCAGGCGTCTTCAAATCGCGCGTTGCGATCCCACGCGCCGAATATACCGATCAGATATGTCGTTTCGTCGCACTCATAGGCGGCGATGACGCAGTAATTATGCGCCAGTGAGCCGGTTTTGAGTCCGATCACACCGGGGCGGTAATACGTGCTTTCCGGCTGCAACAGCAGGTTGGTATTGACCCACGTGTTGGTTTGAGAACTTTCGTATTCCACCGAATCCTGCGCCATGGCGGCGTAGCGGGCGATCAGCGGCTGCTCCATGGCCATACGGCAAATCAAAATCATATCTTCAACGGTGGTATAATGTTCTCGATCGGCTAAGCCGTCCGGCGTGGTGAATACCGTACCGCATAGTCCGCATTCTGTTGCGTAGTCGTTCATCCGTTGAATGAAAACCTCGACTTGTTCGACGGCAGACGAGGCCGACGGGTCCAGTTTTCGTCCCGCTGCGGCTGCCAGCGCGTAGGCGGCGTCGTTGCCGGAGGGCAGCAACATTCCCTCAATCAGCATATCCACCCGCAGGATGTGCCCTTTTTGAATGTAGGCGCGCGACGAATCCGATGCAATCAAATCGACTTCTTCGGATACGGTTACCGTTTCATCCGGACTTAAAACTTGCAACGCCGTCAAAATGCTCCAAAGCTTGGTGATGCTGGCGGGGTAAAGTACGCGGTCCTCTCCCTTGGTCCAAAGAATTTCTTGCTTGACCATATCGTAAACAAACGCTTGCGGCGCGCTGATCGAAAAATCCATTCCGCTTGCCGAGACGGCAATATACCCGAGGTCGGTTTCTTGATGCAATCGAGCAAAAGGGCGAGAAAATATGGTGTATGGGTAGACATAACTTCCCACGGCAACCAGCGCCGCGATCAGCAAAAAAGCAACGAAGGCAACCAGCGCCCGTCGGATTTGTCGCATCGGACCACGCGCCCGTTTTGTCGGATTCTTGCTTGGCATAAACTCGCCTTCTTTCTTCTTTCTGCTTTTTTCTGTTCGTCGCTCTTCGCTTTTTGTTTCTTTGTTTGCCTTTTTGTTTGCTCACACCCGCCGATGAAGACTCACCGGCTGTGTTTGCCCCATCACGGTATTTATGATATTTACATCTTCATTATTATATCACAAAACACAGCGTTTGTCAACTTTTACGATGGGGGAACACAGGGCAACAGCATTTACTTTTTTCCCGAACTATGATCATAATAGGAACATGAAAATCGAAGTACTGAAAGAAGAAATCGAGGGTATCCAAGAGTTCCGGCGGAACGAAATATGGGAACATTCGGCAAAGAACGCGAGACATGGCTCAAAACGACAAGAGGAAAGCGAAAATGCAAAAAGCGGAAAGCAATTTTCCTTCCGTTTTTTGCAGTTTTCGGTTGTCACTGGTTATATAAATTAGCGAATGTCTTTTCTCGAGAGGAGATTTATTGTGTGGTGGAGAAATAAGTTCTTACATGGTAAAACTCAAATAACGTAAAAACAGTAATCCATTATTATATTGCCTTGTTCATCTGGGGTAGTATATCTTGGACAAGTACAGTTTTCGAATGACCAAATACCACCGTTTTCGTCTTTCCAAAGCTCAAATCCCGCATCGATGACCGTGTTTTTGCATGCTTTTGTGTTATGAACTTCTTTTTCTTTACCATAAATCCAGCAAGTACCTAATCCGATTGCGGGAAAATCGACATATGCAAAGCCGTCGGGTACGGATGTGTCTGCTGGCGTGAACATACCAATCCAGTATTCGAAAGGCTGGCCGTCAGCATGTCGTTCAAGTCCGATATAAGCACCGCCGTTCTCCCAAATAGAGGTTATTTTTTCTGTGCCATCCATTGCTTTTTCAATTTTATCAAACCAAGCATTTGCAAACCATTCGCCCCACATAGGACCAAAGTTTGGATATTTTTTACCAATGAACCGCAAAGCGGGTATTTCTTCTCTAAAAGTTTTAATAATTTCTGCCATTGTTTTTCTCTTTATAAGTTAAAATATGTGGCTTAAGCCATTATAAGCGAAATTGATCGGTTTTGTGCCGTTTACAAAACGAATATAATATATTTTTGTCTTCTCGTCCACTTCTTCGATAATGCCCTCACCAAAAATCTTGTGGCGAATTTGGTCACCAATCTTGTATATGTTTGTTTGGGTTTTATCGAACATCCTTGTTAATATCTTATGTTCCGCTTTTATCTCCTCGGGAATCTCACCGATGCGTTTGAGCAAGTTCTCGTCAATGTCAAACAAAAACCTTGATGGAACTTTGGAAAAGCCCTTTACCCCAAAACCTTCGCTCTCGGTTAAATACAGTTTTTTCTTTGCGCGTGTGATCGCGACAAAACAAAGTCTGCGTTCTTCTTCAAGAGCAGCGTTTTTTCTTTCCTCAAGGCTACGCGCAGATGGAAATATCCCCTCTGTGAGACCGACAATAAAAACATTGTTGAACTCAAGTCCTTTTGAGGTATGGATAGTCATGATCTTTATACAATCACTCTTATCTTCCATATCACTGTCACGAAGCAATGTAATATTTTGCAAAAAGGTAGAGAGTGAAAGATGCTCTCCAAATTCTGCCTCCTGTGTGACGATACTTCGGAGTAGCTTGGTTACATTATCAAGCCTTTCTATGTCACCGCTTTCGCGGATATAAAGTTCATATCCTATATCGGATAAAATTCTCTGTAAGAGTTCAGAAACAGACAACTCGTTGGCTTTCTCGCGCAACTTTTCGATAGTAGTCACAAATTTTTTGGCTTTACCCCAACATTTATTATAGAACCATTTTATTTGATGTTATTCATACGCCGGTTGACAAAAGCGAAGCGTACGACCATGGGGGTGTGAGAACTTCGCACGCCGGGGTTCAACCCTCACAGCATGCCGCTCGAATGACATCGACGGCTTCTCTCAAGATCGGCTCCGGGATATTCAGCGCGGGGAGCAAGCGCACTTTATCCTTGGCGGTTAGGCAAAGAACCCCTTGCGCCAAGCAAGCGCGCACTACGTCGGCAGCGGCTTTTTTTGTTTGGATTCCCAACATCAACCCCATTCCGCTGACGCCGATCACGCCCGGTGCATCGCAAAGTAAGTCGCGAATCAAGTCGCCTTTGCGTCGAACCTCTTGCAGCAGAGCGTCGTCTATACGACGTACGATGGAGCATGCGCCAGCGCACGCAATCGGATTTCCGCCGAACGTGGATCCGTGATCGCCATATCCCAAGACATGTTCCACGCGGCTTGAAAGCAGGGTGGAACCCAGCGGCAATCCGCCGCCAAGTCCCTTGGCTGTGGAGACAATATCCGGTGTCAATCCGTAGTTCATATAAGCATACATGGCGCCGGTTCGCCCGTTCCCGGTTTGCACTTCGTCAACGATCAACAAAATGTCGCTCTCGCGGACAAATTCTCCGAGCGCTTTGGCATATGCCGCGTCCAACGGCAACACGCCGCCCTCGCCGCGAATACATTCGATCATCACCGCCGCCACCCGATGGGTTTGGCACACCGCGCGCAGCGCTTCCATATCGCCGGCGGGAACATGCACAAATCCGGGGGTCAGCGGCTGAAACAGCTCATGATAATGATCCTGCCCCGTGGCAGCCAGAGTGGTCAGCGTGCGCCCATGAAAGGAATTTTCCAGTGTTACGATGGTGTAGCAGTCCGCTCCTTGATGCTCGGCGGCGTATTTCCGCGCCACTTTGATGGCACATTCGTTGGCTTCCGCACCGGAATTGGAAAAGAACACCTTGCTCATCCCGGTTTTTTCGCAAAGCAGCTGCGCCAAGTCGGCGCAAGGCTCCGTATAGTAGAGATTGGACATATGCTGAACGCGGGACAGCTGCGCGGTAACGGCGGCAATCCACTCGTCATCGGCAATGCCGAACGACGTCACGCCGATGCCGGACCCCATGTCTATGTACCGTTTTCCGTCGCGGTCATACACCTCGCTTCCCTTGCCGGACACAATTTCCAAGGGGAAACGTGCATAGGTAGCGGCGACATATTGACGATCTTTTTGTTGTATATTTGATATGCTGGTACTCATTTCGCATTTTGCTCTCTTTCTTCTATAGGGGGAGGTTTTTTTAATCCCCGGCAACCATCGTTCCCGCGCCCTCGTTGGTCAAAAGCTCCATTAAAATAGCATGGGGAACGCGACCGTCCATAATGACGACGGTTTTTACCCCGTGGTCAATGGCGTCGATACAGCAGTCAACCTTGGGAATCATACCGCCGGAAATGACGCCGCTCCCGTACAGAGCTTTCGCCTCGGCGACGGTGAGGTGAGGAATCAACGTAGACGGATCGTCTTTGTCTCGCAAAATGCCGGCAATATCCGTCATCATCAGCAATCGCTCCGCGCCCAGAGCGCCGGCAATATACGCGGCTGCCGTGTCGCCGTTAATGTTGTACACATTTCCCTCGTGGTCGCTGGCGACGGTTGAAATAACCGGAATATAATTTTTTTCCAGTAGGTCCGTGATCGGTTGCGGGCGAATTTTGGTAATTTTCCCCACATAGCCCAAGCGTTCGTCTTTGCAGGTGGCTTCGATCAATCCGCCGTCCATGCCGGACAGACCGACCGCGTGTCCGCCTTTCATTTGCAGCAGCGTGACCAGAGATTTATTGACTTTTCCCGCCAGTACCATCTGGACAATATCCACGGTTTCCTTGTCCGTGACGCGAAGGCCGTCGATAAAAACGGCTTCCTTTCCCATTTTTTTCATCAAATCATTGATTTCCGGACCGCCGCCGTGTACCAGCACAACTTTTACGCCGATCAGCCACAGCAGAGCAATGTCTTCCATGACTTGCTGCTTTAATTGTTCGTTGACCATTGCGTTGCCGCCGTATTTGACGACAACGATTTTTCCGTTATATTTTTTTACGTGCGGCAGGGCCTCGGTCAGCACC